>NZ_JARVCN010000139.1:0-8699 GCF_038442745.1 Crocosphaera sp. Alani8 | reverse complement strand
TCGCTCCTTATTTATACAGACTCTTCGAGTCCAGCAACGGAAAATTTACAGGTGGGAGAAATTCAGGGTCTGGGTTTTGATGATGATTTAGAATTAAGTCAAGATAAAATCTTTAATCTCTACGGTAGTCAAAATACTTGGGGAATTCGAGACTTTACCTATACCAATATTAATGATTGGCAACAGTTTGAAATTAATTTAGGAAGCTTCATCACGGGAGACATTAATTACCTCATTTTAACCAATGATGATGATGCTAACGCCAATGCTAATAGTCAATTTCGGAATCTTGTTTTATCGGAAAATCCGAGTTCTAATACTTTCACTATTGATGTTAACGGAACAGTGATTAGTAAAGCCTTAGAACGTTATGGAGATGCTTCCGTCCTAAATGGTATTTCTCGTCCTCAAGATACAGATGATGGCATTGTTACTTATACTAATAATGGAAATGAGGTTAAGTTAGAAAATAATGCCTGGAAAGCTTGGGAATTAGGTGACTATAATGTGACAGAAGATACTGTTTTAAGATTTCAATTCCGTAGTCAAGATATAGGTGAATTACTTGGAATTGGATTAGATAATAATGATAATTTATTTGATAATCCCCATACCTTATTTCAACTGTATGGAAGTGATACCTATGGGGCTTTAGAACAAGAATTTAATAATTATCAAGAGATAGACGGTTGGAAAGATTACGAGATTAATCTCGGTGAATATTTCACAGGAACTTACGATCGCCTAGTTTTATTCAATGATAATGATGCCAATAATAATCTGGGAGGTTCGGCTGAGTTCCGTAATATTGTTTTAGAAGACATTAACTCAACTGCTCAAGAACTTACTATTACAATTAAGGGCAATTCTGAAACTAATGCCCTAGAAACCTACGGTGATGCTTCTGTTTTCAACGGTAATTCTTTACCTCAAGATAGACCTGAAGGTGTTGTTACTTATTTAGATAATGGTAACGAGGTCAAATTAGAAAATAATGCTTGGAAATCTTGGCAACCTTTTGATGAAGGGAGTTATACTATTACCTCTGATACTGTATTAACTTTCGACTATATAAGTACAGAAGAAGGAGAAATACAAGGAATAGGATTTGATGACAATGATAACTTATTTGACGGGACACAATACCTCTTTCAACTATTTGGCACTCAAACCTTTGGTAATCAAACGTATAATAATTATCAAGTCAGTGATGGTTGGAAGTCCTATTCTATCAATGTGGGAGCATATTTTACAGGGACGTTTGACCGTGTTTTCTTGGCTAATGATAATGATACCCCTGATAACTTAGGAAGTAATTCCTCTTTCCGAAATATTGCCTTATTTGAAAATACGACTTCTACCATCACTGATCAACTAACGGTAACAATTGAGGGAACAGCGATTAGTAAACCCTTAGAAAGTTACGGAGATGCTTCAGTTAATAATGGCAACTCAGTTCCCCAAGATACTCCCCAAGGTCAAGTCACTTATAACGATAATGGTAATGAGGTACAACTTGAAAATAATGCTTGGAAAGACTTAGACATCACTGGTTATACTGTCACACAAAACACTCGCCTTAGTTTCCAATTCCGTAGTGAAGACGAAGCCGAAATACAAGGTATTGGCTTGGATAATGACGACGACTTATTCAACGATCGCAACACTATCTTTCAACTGTATGGCACGCAAACCTTTGGCAACCAAGCTTTCAATGATTATCAAGGCTTAAACGATGCCCAAGCTGTTGACGGCTGGAAAGATTACAGCATCGAGTTGGGACAATATTTCACTGGGGAGTACGATCGCCTTGTCTTCTTCAACGACAATGACACTGTTGATAACCTTGGTGGTTCCGCAGAGTTCCGTAACATCGTTCTCTCTGAAGTGTCTTAGTTTTTCAGTGGGGGATCTTTCCTTGTGGAAGGCGAGCTACTGAGTTTTGGTTAGTCGGGGAAATCTCTATGCCCCGGTCTTTTACTTGACTTTTCCCCCCAATCCTTGCCATGACTCTGTTCTGTGAAGTTAGTGCTGATCAACAATCCAAATACCTTCACCCTCCACACTCAATTTATACATTTATAGGCGATCGCTACAATAGGGAAGACAACTTAGATTTGCCCCAATTTCTTTAAAATTTGCAACACCATAGATAATTCATGTTTCCGAGGTAACAAGGAGAATTCTCTGGAAAGATCGTATTGAGGTTTTCCCTCTTTATTTAATTTGATAAAAATAAAACTATCTCCATTAGTTGCCATCCCGTATATTGATTGTTGTGATTGAGAATTAGCCATCATATAAGCTAAAATCTGAGGGAGTGCAGAGGCGACAGGAATGCTAGTCCGTTTTGATTCGACCACTAATACCCATAAAGAATCTTTGACTACTAAAACATCTATTAATCCTCTGATCATTGTTTGATCGGGATCTTCAATGATTAATTCTACTGACTCAGGGGACTTAATTCTAAAGGGTGGATCTAAAAATCCCGCTACCTCTAAAAGAGGAGAAACTACCACTAAATTAATAGTTCCTTCTAGCAACAGAGACGATGAACGATTATAATCATAACGTTGTTTTATCCGAGTGAGTGCCACTTTTTCTTCTTCTGTTATTTCTGGTAATTCCTCATTCCATTCTGGGAAAAAGTTATCTTCTTCTGTTTGACTTAAATTCAGTTTACTTGCTAAGTCATTGAAGTTTTTTATGGCTTCTCTAACCCCAATTTTTGTCACCATAGATAATTCCTCCTAATTTAAGCTAAGGGTTTTAATAGTTCCATTAATTTACGTTTCCGTCCATGAATTTGTTTTAATTCTTGATAATAAGTTTTCCATTGTTGAATTTTATTAGCTTGATAATAAGCTTGACGCACTGGATTCAACCAATTAATAGCTGTTTTATAATGTTTAGCTTTCCCTGCATCCATAATTGATTCTGCTTTAGGAATTGCTTTTTGAATTACCCAATCAGGATTAAACGGAATTACGGCTTCTAAAACTTCATAATTAAGTAAATAAGGACTACTATCTACCAAATTTATTACTTCCTCAAATAACTTTTCTTCTATTAATATTTTAACTTTTTCTCGACTTACATACCAACCTTCATATTTCCCAAGCTCCTCTAATAATTCCTCTTTTAAAATCAACCACTTGTCTTGGGCTAATTTTTCTATTTTCTGATAATCTTCTAAAGATGGTTCTGTTTTAAATGCTTGGATTAAAGCTGTTAAGGTAATTTCTTCATTTCCTATTTCTTCGGCTAATTCCGCTGTCCAATGTGCTAGATCTATTTTATACATCCCCTCTTTGGTTAGACCTAAAGATGCTATCTCAAGGGCTTTTTGCCGTTCTCCCTCTTCCAACAAACTTTTGGCTAAAGACCAGGCTTCTTGGGTAGTTGCTATTAATAACTTCCCCTCTTTTACAGCTTCTTCAATATTTCCTAAATGGACTAAGTAAGTTAAATAATGCTCAATTTTTCCTTCCGCTTTAGCTAAGTATAAATACTCCTGATTTCGGTTTTTTTTGGCGAGAATTTTTAAGCGAATCAAGGCTAATTTATTGACATGATTTGGTCTTTCCAGTCTTTCTCCTTCTGATAAATAAGTAATTTCTCCTTGCAATTTTTTTTGTAAAGGTGCATAGTCCCAACCCTGTTCTAAAGCCGCTAAACTCATCTCAAAATCAACTGACCATTCATTTTGCCAAAATTCTAAATCAACTGTTAAATCAACTTTTTCCGTCGAGTCTAATTTAGCTAATAAAATTGCTTTACTAAATGCTTCATCTAAAAGATTTGCTGTTTCATAAGCTTCTATGCCATAATTATCAGCCTCATCCCAATTCTCAATACAAGTTTCTGTAATGGCTGCTAAAGTTAGTAGAGCATTATCAATTTCTTCTTGTTCTATTAAATCTTCTACGCTCTTAATAAGCTCTGCTAAATCTTCTTCAAGGGGACTTTCATCATATCCCTCTTCTAAAGCTTGAACTCCATTTTCAATCAGACGGCGGACTTGATTCCGAATTGGTTTTGTCTCTATACTCTTCTGATAAGATGAACCTGAATTTTTCGTTTGATTAGTAATAGGTGCTATCCGATTTATTTGCTGTTCAATATTTTCCATTAGCCAGGGATTTTCCTTGACTAACAGAATAATTAATTTCTGGTTTTCTAAAGGACTAAGATGTGATAATAATTCTTCTAAACTAGGACGAATTTTGATATTTTGAGGATAAAATTGATAGTAATAAAGGGTAGCTATAATATGTTTACACCATCCACCCCAATCATAAGGACAAGTACAAGTTGCTGATTCTATTCCTTGTGATGATAATTCTATATTGACGAGGTATTCTTCTCCCAGTGACCCTTCTACTTTTCCTTGTAAGTTATTTTCTCGACTAATAACTTGCTCTACATATCCTTGTTCATGATACTCTTTTCCTCGCTCTTGGGATTGAGGGGTGCTATTTTTCTTTATGATTGATTCTAACTCTGAAAGACTAAATTGAATAGACATAACATTGATGGACAACTATATATAACCTATCACAACTAATCTCCTAGATTCTAACTTAATGCTCTGATGACAACCCAATTACAACTCAATTACAATTCAAGGTTCGGATAGTTCAACTACGATCGCTCTTTACTCGTTACTGCCAAATTTCTCTTCAGACACCTTCACTAATTCGTCCAATTCATAGGACTTGGGCTTCTACAGAGCCTTTCACCTTGACTTTCAGATTAGTGAAGGTATACAATAAAGAGATTAAACTTCACTAAAATAACTCATGCCACCTGAATTAGCGATTAAAGCTCGCATCGCACAAATTCGAGGTTCGGGGACTGTAGCCCAACCCAACACTTGGATTGGTTACACCCACATCAACAAAAACGGTAAGAAATACACTTATTACCGTTTAGTGAAGGCTGTGAGAATTTCTAAGAGCAATGACGCTGATAATCCTAGCAAAAGCCAAGTCAAAGGCAAAATGGTTAAGTATTTGGGGACGGCTGATAGTGAAGCTTACAAAGAAATGCAAAACGCGATCGCCCGTCGTAATGAGATTCAGCGATTGGAGAGGAAGCTGCAAAGCCTAGACAAAGAAGTTAGTGTAGTTCAATCCAAGAAAAGGCAACGAAAACAAGCTGCACTAACGAAGTTGGTAGGAGAGTTAGTGGAGAAGGTGCAAACTTTGATGGCTGAGATAGCATGGATTAAAAGGCAATTTGTGTTGCAATTAGACACAAATCCCGAGAAATCTTGACCTGAATAGTTAATAGGGAGATTTCACTACTAAGCCTACTCCTGCCAATCTAATTCTCCCAAGGCATCACGGTTTGGATTAGTCTCTATAGCTCCAGATTCGGTTAGCTCATCTGTTTCTAATGATGGGGCATTTGGCTCTCTTAAGATAGGGTGAACTAGATTTTGTTCTTCTCGTTCCTCCGTTGATTGATGAGGTTTTTCGTTTTCTAAAGTTTCAATCTGTTGTTCAGTTTCTTGAGAACCTTGCTCAAAAAACTCTTGGGAACTATTCCCCTCCATCTGTGCTGACGCTTTTAAAGTTATTAGATTTAACCCGAAAATAATTACTAATAATGAGAGTAAACTGCTTAACATCTCAGAAAAATGCTTATTCATGACTTTTTAATTCCTTATGAGTTTCCATAACAGGAAAACCGTCCTATACCTAAATATAAACTCAGTACATTGAACCTCATCGCCAATTTGACAAAACTTGAACAAACCCAACACGAAACCCCTGTGCATATCCTTCAAGGCGGCTTTGTTGTCCAGTCTCAATTGAAACCATGAAAACTTCACTCAGTCCGAGAATGCTAAACATTAAGATAAGAGCAACAATTATATAATTGCGCATGAAAATGCCATTTATGTTCTTGAATAAATTCACTTTGTTGATCCCCTGATTTCAGCATACTTTCAACTTAAACTATTGAGGTGTTGTGGCCTTGAAGATCCTGTGACAATATTGTGTCTGAGACTTGATGGGCAAAGAACATTAAAATTCTACAAGGGGAACTGTCCCACCAGTTGGTACTTGCTCTCCTGTGTTACTATCTTCCCACTCTTGTTCTTCAGTCATGGGGTTGACAGAGGGAACACCATTATTGGAATTGACATCTAGAGGGTATTCCTCCTCAATGGACTCTTTGTGAGTCCTATCTTCGGGTTCAACCTGCCATTGCCATTGCTGATTATGAATTCCCTCTAATTGATTTTCCCCTTCTGTGGCCGGAGATGGATGTTGTCCATTGGGGAGTTGACTCCACATCGGCTCATTGGCTAAAGAACAGAGACTTTGTCCTAAGATTCCCCATAGAATTAATAGGGTAGTGATCACTGAAATGTTAATAGTTTTCCGAATAATCTTAACCCCCTGTTCATGAATTGTCTTGAATTGTTGTTGATTATTGAAGGAACAGTTATCTTAAGCCAGGACGGCTTGAACATTCAGTTTGAATAACTTGACGGTTAGGACAAACTTCCCCCATAATTTCTTCACTTCTAAAGTAACGACGTTGAGCATAATTACCACAGTTAGGACATCGAACCAATTGAGTAATATTCATAACAAAATTCTCCATTACGTTTAACTTTCAATCCCAATCAATCAGTCTTTAATCCACATCTAGATAAGAAAGTATAGACTGAACTTGGGATAAATAGGTACTATTATTAATGGTATTAGGAGATAAACGACCCGCATCAATACCCGCTTTTACTAGAACCTGAGAATTAATTTTTCCAGATTTTACAGAAGTAGAAAAACCTAAATTACTGGGGATTCCCTGAGCATTCAAAAAACCCTGTCGTCCTAGATCCACTAATTGCTGAGGTCCAAGAGATCGTCCATGCCAATATTCTAACCCTGGTGTCGATGAAGTTTTAGCTATGTCTGAAGCCAAAGCTGGTGCAACAAGTCCCCCTAGAGTTAGACAAGATAAGCCAGTCACAAAAAGACTTTTGATTTTCATGATTAATTTCTCCTATTATGGCGAGATGAGTTGATGTATTTGTTACTCTTTTGAGATACTTTGAATCTATCCGTCGGAGTTATCATTGAGATGTCACTGTTATGTCAAAAGATCATCAATCCTAAATTCTTAAAGACCTCTGTGCCATAGTCCCGGAAAAACCTTGACCACTTCCTAGGGAGATCGCTACTAAAACCCCCTACCAACAAAATTCCTTTCAAGCAAGAGACACATTATATAAATGTAGTTGTCATATCACTGACAAACTACATTTATATATTTAAACCATCTTGAACAAATAACAATGAACATTCAGAAGGAGTTTGGGTTATGAAAACTGATGCTTTATCTTCATCAAAGGAAATGGTTGCTCTTTCCTCCAAGAAAAAAAATTCATGGTATTTAGTTCCATTAGTTATAGCAATGTCTTTTACTTTTGGTGCTATTCCTATTATTTATGGCTTCACTCACAATTCTGTTTCTACTCAAAACTCGGTAATTCCAGGAGAAACCACTTTATGGTCTACAGCTATTGACTAAAGACACAGACTTTCTCTCGTAAAACTTAAAATAGCCTATTAATTTTGAAGAGTATCATAGGAGAAACCTTATTATGGCCACTGATTATGATGAACTAGGCGCGCAATATTTACTAACCAAATCACTACCGTGGAAGCATTTCACTGAGCGTTACACCTTTTTCAAAGCAGTGGGAGAGGTCCGTGGATTGCAATTGCTTGATGTCGCTTGCGGGGAAGGATTTTATAGCCGTCAGTTTCGAGACGCTGGAGCCGAAGTGGTTGGGGTTGACATCTCTTGTGAAATGATCCGCTTGGCAAAAGAGAAAGAAGCTCAACAATCAAAGGGTATCCGCTATGAGGTAGCAGACGCGACGGCTTTAGCTCAATTTGTCGAACAGACTGGTTTGAAACACTTTGATCTCGCTGTAGCCGAATGGCTGCTCGACTATGCAGACACTTTGGAAATGTTGCGCCAAATGTGTCGTTCTCTTGCCAGTGTGGTCAAACCTGGAGGACGTTTCATTCATCTTGGGGGTTGCTTTGATTCCATTTTTAACCATCCCGAAACATTTCCTTTTTATGGAATCGAACTGGAAATTCTCAACTCAGGTGGGGATGGTTCCCGATGCCGATGGACAGTCAGTGCAGATGGCGAATCAGTCAGTGCAGAAAATACCATGTGGACTCCAGCTACAATCACAACTGAGTTAGAAGCCGCTGGATTTACTGATGTGCAGTGGCCCGCAGCAGAGATTGGAGCAAAAGGAATTGAGACGATGGGACAAGACTACTGGCTTGAATATCTAAAACATCCTTATCACGCTGTTACCACTGCTACCCGTCTAGAAAATTTCTAAGGGTTCTCCTAGGAGTTAGTCAGTCCTACGATCGCCCATCGTAACGAAATGAGCGCGATTGGAAAGGAAGTTGCAAAGCCTAGATAAAAAGGTTAGTGTAGCTCAAACTAAGAAACAGCAAACGAAGTAAGCAGCACTAACGACGTTGGTAGGAGAGTTGGTGGCGCAGGTGCAAACTTTGGTGGATGAGATAGAGTGGATGAAAAGGCAATTTATCGTACAGTTACAGGGCAATGAGTTGTGTGGTGGTAGTTAGCTAACCGTCGAGAAGCCCCGCACTGTACCGTAGGTCAGTGTCGGGATGAAA
>NZ_JARVCN010000138.1:0-8837 GCF_038442745.1 Crocosphaera sp. Alani8 | reverse complement strand
ATAGGAAAGACCACGATAAGTGAATTGGTGAGGGGAAACTGGAGGAAGATTTTGAGCTTGTTGTAGAGAATAGCTAACACCTCTGTAGGTTGCTTTCTTGTTAGGATCAGTCATAGTGACGGAGATATGAGTGGGATTGTAATCATGACCGCGATAGCTGAGTTTCATGATAGATTCTCCTTGTTTGTAATGCACTTTATTTGTTCGACATATTTTTAATCTATCCCTGGTTTGTGTCACAAGTATGGCGGTCTTATTTCCAGATTGTGTTCAACTTCTGCTTTCTTCAAAAACCTTGCTACAAGAGTTATCGTTCACCTATAATGATTCTAGTTTAACTGCGGTGCGGCAGCACTTGCGGAGTGAGAGCGCTTGTTTTTGCAATATTCCCCTAAAGTTCCATTAGTTCTTCAAATTATGATAATTTACTCAGTGAACAACTCAAATGAATCAGCCTAATCAAACAACGGTAATTGTGGGTGCTGGTTTTGCCGGTTTATTTACAGCTTTACATCTGCGTCATAAATATCACAGTGGCTCCATTATTTTAATTGATTCACAAGAGCAATTTGTTTTCAAGCCGATGCTCTATGAGATGCTAACGGGAGAATTGGAAGAAAATACAGTTTGTCCTACCTACGAAGAGTTGTTACAAGGGAGCGATATAACTTTTTTAAAAAACAAAGTCGAAACAATTAATCTGCTACAAAAACGGGTTCAATTATTGTTCGGTTCTGACTACACTTATGATTATCTCGTATTAACAGTGGGTAGCATTCAAGGCTATTTAGGAACAGAAGGAGCAAAAGATAATGCTTTTGCTTTTCGGACAAGAGAAAATGTCATTGCCCTAGAAAGCCAGTTACGGGATTGTCTATTACGCGCTAGTCAGGCAAACGACGAACAACAACGCCAGCATCTTCTAACATTTGCAGTGGTAGGGGCCGGACCTGCAGGAGTAGAAATGGCGGCAACTCTAGCGGACCTCCTGCCCCATTGGTACGATAAATTGGGGGGCAATATCCATGAAATTAGGATTATTTTAATCAATCATAGCAAGGAAATTCTCTCAGGGGATATCAATGCTCATTTAAGAGACGTTGCTTTAAAAGCCTTTAAAATGCGAACGGTTTCTGTCGAATTGCTTTTGGGGGTAGGTGTAAAAGCTGTTGAACCTGACAAACTTAAGTATCAATCTGTCGGTAGCACGGAGATAGAAACCCTATTGACCTACACTACAATCTGGACAGCTGGCACAGCTGTTAATCCTTTAATCCAAAGCTTAAGTTCTCAAATTTCTCCAGATTATTTAGATAAACATGGTTTACCCTTCGTAAAACCGACTTTACAACTATTAGGTTTTCCTGATGTTTTTGTGGCAGGAGATTGTGCTGATGTTCAAGCGCAACCTCAACCTGCACTGGCACAGGTAGCGTATCAACAAGGTACCGCCATTGCTCATAATCTGATGGCATTAGCTCATGGTACCCCTCTTTATCCTGCTGAGGTCAACCTACGAGGAACCTTGATGAAATTGGGTTTAGGCAATGGTGTTGCCAATCTGTTTGATAAAGTGCAAATTGATGGCAAACTAGGGGATATGCTTAGAACTGCTACTTATCTAGAACTACTTCCTACTCCCTTACACAACTTTAAGGCAACCACAGGATGGCTAAAAGAGGAAATCTTCCATCGCTATCACCGACCTGAACAAGCCACGAATCAAGCCCAACAGTCACCTCCCCTTTCCCCTGTCGAACAAAGAGATCGCTTATTGGTAAAAGCCTTGGCGGTTTTAGCCCCGATCGTTTTTTTTGTTGCTGCTTTTCTAGGATTGCAAACTCCTCCCTCAGAGCAGCGCAGTCCCCCCTCCTCTACTCCAACAACTTCTTCAGAATCTAACTAGGAAAATGTTCACTCATGCCTCTACTTACATTGAATGATCAGAATTTACCTTATCCTGATACCTTACACCCGATTATTGTTCACTTTGTAATTGGAATGGTTTTTTTGGCTTACTTTTGTGATATCACAGGCTATCTCAGCCGGAATCATCGCCTATTTGAAGTGAGTTGGTGGAATATGGTAGTTGCTTCAGTTGCCGTCTTTTTTGCAGTGATTTTTGGTGAGTTTGAAGCAGCACTGGCGCAACCCTATCCTGCGGCTCAGCCGATACTGGATTATCATACTATCAATGGCTGGTCTTTGTCCGCCATTTTAGTGGCTTTAACCGCTTGGCGGGGGGTTATTCGCGTTAAAGATCCGCTCAAAGTCCCTGTGGTTTATTTGGGGGCAGCTACCCTTTTAATGTGTTTGGTGTGTTTGCAAATTTATCTAGGAAGTTTAGTGGATTGGGTTTACGGACTGCACACCGCTCCCGTGGTCAAAGCTATTAAGGAAGGGATTCTACCATGAATATGCAACTTATTGAGCAGTTAAAGCAATTGGGCATACACTTAGGTGTAAATGGACTACCTTACCGATTTCCCATTCATCCTAATCTTGTGCATCTCACCTTGGGGATATTTATTATTGCGATCGCTTTTGATTTGATGGGGACGCTATTTCCCTTAGAACGACCCATTTTAAGGTTTTTAACGATGCCAGCGAGCCGGTCTAACTTTTTTGATGTCGGTTGGTACAATGCGGTGGCCGCATCGGTAGTTACTTTCTTCACTGTAGCAGCGGGTTTTTTTGAGATTTTCTTGGCGAATCCTCCCACGGATATGAAAAGTGATTGGGGATTGGGTGCAGGTTCAACAATGCTTTTACACGGAGTGGGTGGGGTTTTGCTGTTAACGATGATGGTGGCGATGACAGTTTGGCGAGGATATCAGCGTTTTCGCTGGCGCAAAGGTTATTCTCAACAAGTTCAGTGGAGCTATTTACTCGCAGGTATTTTAATTCTGGCATTTATGTTTGTCCATGGCACATTGGGGGCACAATTGGGGGCAGAGTTTGGGGTTCACAATACAGCTGCTAATCTTTTGCAGATGGGAAAAAATCCCAACCAAGTGCTTCAGTTGATTATATTTAGTGGGGTGATATGAGAGTTTTTAACATTTTGTTGTTGGTTGTCTTCGTAGTGATTATAATTATTGTCAGCCACGGATTAGGACAACAGTCCTATGATTGGTTACCGACTTCAGCCACCCAAGAAGCCGAACTGGTGGGTCATTTATTTAGCTTTTTGGTTACCTTGGGCTCATTGGTTTTCTTTGGGGTATTGGGGGTTTTACTCTATTCAATTTTCTTTTATCGAGCCAGCAAAAATGATGACAGTGATGCACCCCCAATTCGCGGGAATTGGACGCTGGAAATTACTTGGACAGTCATCCCTATTTTACTGGTCACTTGGATTGCGGGCTACAGCTACAATATCTATCAGCGCATGAATAGCCTTGGCTCTCTTTCGATTGTAAATCTGCCCAACTCCTTAATAGAGTCAGCCTTTGCTCAAACCGACAGCAGTGATATTGCCTCTGAAGAAGAAATTGAGGTGGTCGTCAAACAGTGGTCTTGGTCATTTCGCTACCCTGCCACTAATGTCACCAGTACAGCATTGCATCTTCCTGTTAATAAACGAATTCATCTTTTGATGACATCCGAGGATGTGTTACATGGTTTCTATGTCCCTAATTTTCGCATTAAGCAAGACATTGTCCCCAATCGAACGATTGAGTTAAAATTCACGCCAAATCGGGTAGGCAAATATCAACTACACGATTCTCAATTCAGCGGGACATACTTTGCTTTGATGGGGGCCGATGTCTATGTAGATACTCCTGATACTTATCAGCAATGGTTGACTCAATTATCGACTCAGCAACCCACTTCGGCAAACAATCAGGCAACCGAGGAACACGCAAATCCTCTAGAAACGCCACTAGGAGTTAGCTGGCCTATGGTTTCACCAGCTAATCCGCCAATGGTTCATTCTATTGAGTAAACGACAGCGTGCGATCGCTTTTAAGGTAAATTGAGTTGGATCACAAATCTAAACTTGAACTCACGCCATAGAAACAAAAGGACAACAATTTATGACCAATGTTTCCGCAGAAAACATGGATGGACAACCGCCCCTAGAACCGACGAATTGGAAACGCTACTTTAGCTTTAGTCTCGATCATAAAGTGATTGGGGTTCAGTATTTAGTCACATCCTTTATCTTTTTTTTGATTGCTGGCTTGTTAGCAATGATTGTTCGGGCTGAACTATTAACGCCTCCGTTAGATGTTGTTAATCGTACCCTTTACAATGGTTTGTTTACGATGCACGGCACGATTATGATCTTTTTGTGGATCTTTCCTGCGAATGTGGGATTAGCTAATTACCTTATTCCGTTGATGATTGGCGCAAAAGATGTGGCATTTCCTGTGTTAAATGCGATCGCTTTTTGGCTCGTTCCTACTTTTGGAATTTTACTTTTGTTGAGCTTTTTTCTTCCCAGTGGTACAGCACAGGCAGGTTGGTGGTCTTATCCACCAGTCAGCATCCAAAACCCCTCTGGACACCTGATTAACGGTCAATTTGTCTGGTTACTAGCAGTAGCCATCTCTGGAATTTCCTCTATCATGGGGGGCGTAAACTTTGTCACCACAATCGTTCGGATGCGCGCACCAGGAATGACACTATTTCGGATGCCTGTCTATGCTTGGACGATATTAAGTGCCCAGTTGTTGCAATTATTTTGCTTGCCCGCCTTGACGGGAGCTGCCATCATGTTGCTATTTGATCTCTCTTTGGGAACAGATTTTTTTTCTCCTTTTAAGCAAGGAAATCCCATTATTTACCAGCATTTATTTTGGTTTTACTCCCATCCAGCTGTATATGTCATGGCATTACCTGCTTTTGGCGTTTTTTCAGAAGTCATTCCTGCTTTTGCCCGTAAGCCTTTATTTGGCTATAAAATCGTTGCCATCTCCTCTTTTCTCATTGCCTTGATCGGAACTTTTGTTTGGGTGCATCATATGTTTACAAGTGCCACACCTAGCTGGATGCGGATGTTTTTTATGGCATCTACCATGTTAGTAGCCGTACCGACGGGCATTAAAGTATTTGCTTGGACTGCCACGGTTTGGCGAGGAAAGTTACATTTAGACACTCCGATGTTATTTGCCTTGGGAGGAGTGGCGATGTTTTTGTTTTCTGGTATCACGGGGGTAATGTTAGCCTCAGCCCCTTTTGATATTCATGTCAATAACACTTATTTTGTTGTGGGTCACTTTCACTATGTGGTCTTCGGTACAGTAACTATGGCAATTTATGCTGGAATTTACTTCTGGTTTCCAAAAATTACTGGACGGATGTATGGCGAAGGTTGGGGGAAAATTCATTTTTGGCTAACTTTTATTGGAGCAAATCTCAACTTTTTTCCCATGCACCCCGTTGGTCTACAGGGAATGTTACGCCGTATTTCTTCCTATGATCCCCAATATGCAAGTTGGAATGTAGTAGCAAGTCTAGGCGCATTTTTATTGGGAATGTCAACCCTCCCTTTTATCGCCAATATGGTCCGTTCTTGGCTACAGGGGAGCAAAGCCCCTAATAATCCTTGGAAAGCGACGGGTTTAGAGTGGACAATTTCTTCTCCTCCCCCTCTCGAAAATTTTGAAGAAATTCCTACTGTTACCTCAGAACCCTATGGCTATGGCGAATCTTCCCGACTAACAACTAATCTGTCCTGATAAAGAGAAGTCCTATTCTTTTTTTGAAAAGCGTGAGTTATGGAAAGCCCCAGTCGTCTGAATCAATCTCCTAATGAAGAACCAAGCAAGCCTAAAGACAACCTAGCCTTTGGATTTCCTGTTTTTCTACTATCAGAGAGCATGATTTTTGTGAGTTTTTTTATCACTTACATCATTCTGCGCCTGACGAATCCGAATTGGTTTCCCCTCGGTGTTTCTGGATTAGATGTTCCAAGAGGGGCAATCAACACAGTTATTCTAGTTGCGAGTAGTGGAGTGATTTATTGGGCAGAACAAGCCCTTAATCACCATAATTTAGTTAAGTTCAGACGACTATGGCTACTGACCGCAGTAATGGGTATTATTTTTTTGATGGGTCAAGCCCTCGAATGGCGCAATATGCCTTTTGGTTTAGATGTCGGACCTGTGGGAGGAACTTTTTATCTATTAACAGGATTTCACGGTTTGCACGTCTTAACGGGGGTTATTTTACTTTTGCTGATGTATTTTCGCTCTCTTGTTCCGGGTAATTATAACAGGGGTCATCAAGGAGTCACAGCCGTTTCTTTTTTCTGGCATTTTGTTGATATTATTTGGATTATTTTATTTTTGCTACTTTATATCTGGTAATCGAGGTTTGCTACCTTTTTTTAGCCATTCTGCTTTTATTACCCCACATTCCGCAGGTTCATCCCACATTCCGCAGGTTCATCAGACCAATAAAATAAATAATATTTTTGACAAGTGGGGCCGAGGAAGCGCAAAATGTGCCTTTGGACATCGTTCAACTTGATGGCCCACTTGTGTCCCTCTGGCCAGGTAGTGTTATTTAAGTAGTGAAAGTCAATCTAAGTTGATAGCATTTCCTCGTTATAATGATGGATGAAATACAAAATTGCTCCTTCATGGTTGAAAAAGTTTTTAGAAAATGCTAAGTTTTTTCTAACTAGACGAGAGCAACGATGCCTTAAGGTATTATTTAATCTTTCAATCCTTGTTGTTTCACCACTTTTCTTTGTACTAGGATAGTGGCGATCGCTAGGGAGTACATCACAATATGATTCCCATAAATCTGTATAAAATTTCCCATTATCCTGATAATTTTTTGGTAAGGTCTTCCAAAATTCTTTGGCACTATTTCGACTGCGATCTCCTAAATGAAATCCCACAATTTGACGACTTGATCTGGCGCACCGCGAAGCGGATCTCTGATACTGTTGGCGAAAGTAATCTAAGCGTAATTCAAAATGAAGTATAAGAAGGAATTGTGGTGAAATGATAGGGTTCCGTCAACCAAGTAATACAGGAAAAAAATATTTTCTCCCACTCCATGTATTACTTGGGAAAGTCAAATATGCTAATAAAAATATGATTTGTTCAGAAAATGTCCTTGCACCCCAAACCAATTCCGCCGATTCCTGAAGACACAGCAAGAGTAGCCCGTGCAGCTTTCCCCAAAGGAAATATTTATCTGCAACTGCGAAATACCTTAGAAACTATCTATGTTGATGAAGATTTCGCTGATTTATTCTCTGTCAAGGGAAAACCAGCCCAATCACCTTGGCGACTAGCTTTAATCTGCATTATGCAATACATGGAAAACCTTTCAGATCGTCAAGTCGCAGAAGCTGTACGAGGGCGAATTGATTGGAAATATGTACTTTCTTTACCGTTAGAAGATAGTGGGTTCGATTACTCTGTATTAAGTGAGTTTCGTAAACGTTTAATTGAATCGGGAAAAGAGGAACTTTTATTAAATAAAATAATAGAAAAAATAGAAGAGGTAGGACTTCTGAAAAAACCGAAAAGACAAAGAACTGATTCTACCCATATAATAGCTGCCATTCGTCCTCTGAATCGTCTAGAGTGCTTGGGGGAGATGATGAGGGCGGCTTTGAATAGTTTAGCCAAAGCTGCCCCAGATTGGCTAAAAGTTAATGTCAAAAAAGATTGGTTTGACCGTTACGGAAGAAGAATGGAGAGTTACCGTCTCCCTGATCCAAAGTCTGAAAGAGAAAAGTTAGGTAATCAAATGGGAGCCGATGGTTTTTATTTACTAGAAAAAATTTATTCAATTGAAGCCCCTCAAGGGTTACGTTTCCTTTTGGCTGTAGAAACTTTACGCAAAGTTTGGATTCAACAATTTTATGCCCCTGTAGATGGAATTGTTCAATGGAGAAGTCAAAAAGACTTACCTCCTGCCTCTATAGCGATTCATTCCCCTTACGATTTAGAGGCTCGCTATTCTTCCAAACGAAGTGTTAACTGGGTCGGTTATAAAGTTCATTTAACAGAAACTTGTGATGAAGATTCACCTCATTTGATTACTCAGGTTGAAACGACTCTGGCGACTCTAACAGATGAAGAGGCGGTTAAACCCATTCATCAAGATTTAGAGAAGAAGGATTTACTGCCAGATGAACATCTGATGGACATGGGTTACACCACGGCCGATAACTTAATGTCTCCTCAAAAAGACTATGACGTTAGAATAATTGGACCAGTACGAAGTGAACCATCATGGCAAGCGAGAAATCATCCCCAATTTGCCGCCGAGAATTTTCACATAGATTGGGAGCAACAAGTGGCAATTTGTCCAGAAGGACATCAAAGTCACAGTTGGAGACCGACCAAAGATAGGGGAGGACTTGGGGTTATTCAGATCCAATTTTCTTCTTCCTCTTGTAAGAATTGTTCGGCCCGAAGTCAATGTACTCGTGCTAAAAAAGACGGCAGAAAATTAACGATTCGAGAAAAAGAGAGATATATAGCCTTGAAAAATCGACGTAAAGAGCAAGATGATCCAGAGTTTCTCAAGATTTATCACAAAAGAGCCGGAATCGAAGGAACTTTATCTCAAGCCCTCCGAAAGTCGGGTTTACGTCAATCTCGTTATGTGGGTTTGGCTAAAACCCACTTACAACACATTTTAACGGCAGCAGCGTTGAATTTATATCGTCTGGATAATTGGTTAAATGATATTCTAAGAGCATCTACTCGTTATTCTCGTTTTTATGCTCTTAAGCCCAAAAAAGGTTAGTTTGTGCTTCGGTATGGGAAAATCCCCCCATGTATTACAAGGTTAAAGACAGTTCAATTAGAAGCTTCTCAAAAAGTCTGGGGGGACTCGCCGAAAGTTAGGGGACAAAG
>NZ_JARVCN010000137.1:0-8855 GCF_038442745.1 Crocosphaera sp. Alani8 | reverse complement strand
TTGGCTCTTTTCGTCATCTGGTAAGGCTTTCAGGTATTCGTGTCCCCACGCCAGGGTACTTATATATAGAGTGCTATCATTCATCGTTTGTGGCTAGGTATTTGTTACACCCTATCATTATGGACTGTCAATATACTAAAATACTTCCGAGTCAGAGTATTTTGAATTCAAGGAAAGGAGTCAAATCCCCAATAATGAATGATTTTGAACCTAAATAACCTTATTTTCTGGATTTTCTTCCCATCTGTCTTCCCTTATAGTCCTAGCTATTAAGCATTTATCCTCAAATTCAAATGTATTGCTATTATGAGAGGAAAAATCTCTTTCTTAAAAAAAGTTTACTTTTTGTTAACATTTTGTTACGCTATTCATGTAACAACCGTTACAGCAGACTTGTAGTTCCTAATGCCAGGGGACACAACTTTCCATTAATTTCACATAAATTACACGCACATACGCAAGCATAACTATGGTTCAAGCAAAACCGTTGACTGATAAGAACGTTTCCGAGTCTAATCAGATTATTCAGTTCAATCACCCCGTAAAATACCGCACTTCTGAGTGGTACACCGGACACGGTGAAATTGTTGCTAGTGGAGATAATCGTTCTTTTGAAGTATCAGCCAGTTATAACTTAAAAGCTACTGTTAAGTTAGTTAACGAAATCTTAAACCCAGAAAACCCAACCTTAGCTGAGATTTACAGCAGTCGTGGTCGCTGTGTTGCTATCGTTGATCTTACCGTAGATGAATTGTACGGCGAAGCAATTCGCGGATATTTTGAGTATCATGACATCTCTTTAGAATTATTACCCTGTCGGGCTTGGGAATCTGACAAAACCCCCCAAACGGTTCATAAACTCCTCGGCTTTTTAGGGAAGGATGGTTGCGATGTTTCCCGTAACGAACCCGTATTGGTTATCGGTGGTGGTGTCTTAAGCGATGTAGCGGGATTAGCTTGTGCATTGCAACACCGACGCACCCCCTATGTGATGATTGGAACTACAGTAGTAGCGGCGATCGATGCAGGGCCTTCTCCTCGTACCTGTACCAACGGAAGTCAATTTAAGAATAGTATGGGTGTTTATCATCCTCCTGTTTTAACCTTGGTCGATCGCACCTTTTTCCGTACCTTAGAAACCGGTCATGTGCGGAACGGGATGGCTGAAATCATCAAAATGGCCGTTACAGACGACCCCGTTTTATTCGAATTGATGGAAAAATACGGAACCCGTTTATTAGAAACTCATTTTGCTACTTTGGGAGACGACGAGGAACTTTCCGGGATTGCCGATGAAGTAATTTATCGAGCTTTATTCTCTTATATGAAGCACGAAGGGACAAATATGTTTGAAACTTATCAAGATCGTCCCCATGCTTACGGACACACTTGGAGTCCTCGTTTTGAACCAGCAGCCAAGCTAATGCACGGTCATGCAGTATCTATTGGTATGGCTTTCGGTGCCAGTTTAGCAACGGAAATGGGTTGGTTATCTCCAAGCGATCGCGATCGCATTCTTGCCCTTTGCTCTTCTGTGGGTTTATCTGTGTATCATTCCATCCTAGAAGACATGGATATCATGTTAGAAGGACAGAAAAATATGCGCCGTAAGCGGGGAGAGGGAGGACTTTGGGCCCCATTACCCACCGCTATTGGTGAATGTGATTACGCTCAGGATATTTCGTCCGGGTTATTACAACAAGCAGTGGATCATCATAAAGGAATATGTGTTTCCTTGCCATCTGGGGGAGAAGGCAAGGAAATGTATCTCAGCGATCTCGGTTTAGCATAGGAGGAATTAACCATGAGTCAATTATTAACCACTCCTTCGGTAGCTAGACCAGTCACACCTTTAGGCATTCTAGTCGAAAAATTAGAAAATGTCCGTAAATTGGCCGAAAATGAAGAAGTCTCGGCTTCTTTGTTAACTGCTCTACAAGAGGTAGAAGCCCTAGCAGGAGGGCTAGATCCTTACTTAGACGACTGCACCACGGAAGAATCCGCCGCTTTAGCCAACTTAGCCCAAAAAACAGCCCAGGAAGACTGGAGTAAGCGGTTTTCTGACGGTGAAACCGTGCGTCATTTAGAACAGGAAATGTTATCCGGTCATATCGAAGGACAAACCCTCAAATTGTTTGTCTCTATGATGGGTGCAAAAAACATCCTAGAAGTAGGGATGTTTACAGGTTATTCCGCTCTAGCTATGGCCGAAGCGTTACCAGAAGATGGTTGCGTTATCGCTTGCGAGGTTGATCAATATGTGGCTGACTTTGCCCGCTCTTGTTTTGATCAATCTCCCCACGGCAGCAAAATAGACATTAAAGTATCTCCTGCTCTGGAAACCATGCAAGGCTTAGCAGATGGTGAAAAATGCTTTGATTTAGTGTTTATTGATGCCGATAAGAAGGAGTACATCGAATACTTCAAACTCTTGTTAGAGAGCAATTTAATTGCTTCTGGGGGCATTATCTGCGTGGATAACACCTTGTTGCAAGGACAACCCTATTTACCAACGCAACAACGAACCGCCAACGGGGAAGCGATCGCTCAGTTTAACCGTTTTGTGGCAGAAGATCCTCGTGTCGAACAGGTATTGTTACCTTTACGGGATGGTTTAACTCTCATTCGACGCAAATAGTTTGAACAGGAACTGAGAATTAATCGCCGTTAATTCTCGGTTCAATTTTTAAACTTAGAAAGGTTTAACTGATATCCTGCACCAGTATAGAAAAACTTAAATTAGTCAGCAGTCAGCAGTCAGCGTTCAGCATTCGTTTAATCTTACTCAAAGTAGATGATAGGGATTGATATGTTTCAGCTGATGGCTGATAGCTGAAAGCTTATAAACTAGCCAGTTTTATCGAAGGTGCAAGATGTAAGTTTAATTCAAAGAACTTGCTGTAGATGTTGTTTTTCCATTACATTTACCATTTCTCCTACACTATTTTTTTGTAAAGTGATGATGGCATTACTGAAAACTATCGCTACATTGGGACTGCTTCTAATTGTTTTTCCGATTAATCTTTCCATTGTTTTAGTTTCTTTAATTGTTAGCTCAATAATGGAACTTTTCGGAGGTAAAAAAGTTAATCAAAATCCGAAGAAGGTATTATTAACGGGGGGCAAAATGACAAAGTCTTTGCAGCTTGCCCGTTCTTTTTATAATGCTGGACACGAGGTTATTTTAGTAGAAACGGATAAATATTGGTTATCTGGACATCGTTTTTCCAAAGCAGTTAAAGGGTTTTATACAGTTCCTGCACCAGAAAAAGATCAAGCCGGATACTATCAGGGATTATTAAATATTGTTCAGAAAGAAAATATCGATGTTTTTATCCCTGTATCTAGTCCCGTTGCTAGTTACTACGACTCTGTTGCAGGTAATTTATTAGCCTCATATTGTGAAATTATGCACTTTGAACCTAACATTACAAAAATGTTAGACGATAAGTTTGAATTGTGCCAACAGGCACATATATTGGGGTTATCTGCACCACAAGCTTTTCTAATAACCGATCCCCAAGAAATTCTTGATTTTGACTTTAATAGTAATCGAGGTAAAAAGTATCTTTTAAAAAGTATTAAGTATGACTCTGTTTCTCGCTTAGATATGACAAAACTTCCCTTTGAAGGAATGGAAGATTATGTTAAAAATTTACCTATTGGTAAAGATAATCCTTGGACAATGCAAGAATTCATTACAGGAAAAGAGTATTGCACCCACAGTACAGTAAGGAAAGGAAAAATTAGATTGCACTGTTGTTCAGAATCCTCTCCTTTTCAGGTTAACTATAAACATATCGAAAAACCAGAAATTTCTACTTGGGTAGAAACATTTGTCAAAGAATTAAACCTGAGCGGACAAATTTCTTTTGATTTTATTCAGTCTCAAGATGGCACTGTTTATCCCATCGAATGTAACCCCCGTACTCACTCTGCTATCACCATGTTTTATAATCATCCAGGGGTAGCTGATGCCTATCTTAAGGATGCTGAAAACAACGAACAACCTATTACTCCACTAATTAATAGTAAGCCCACTTATTGGCTATACCACGAAGCTTGGCGATTAACTGGAATTCGTTCAATAGCAGATTTTCAAGCTTGGATAAAGAAAATTACTGTAGGAACCGATGCCATTTTTCAACTCAATGATCCCCTTCCTTTTTTAATGAATCCCCATTGGCAGATTAGCTTATTATTGGTGCAGAATTTGTACAAATTTAAGAACTGGGTAAAAATTGATTTTAATATTGGTAAATTAGTTGAACTAGGTGGGGACTAAGTTAAATTTAGAATTCAAAGTGTAGAATTTGTAATTGATCATTTGAGTGCGAAAATTCTACATTTTCTATCTACTTTATTCCCTAAATAATAATGGTTGATCAAATTGGAATTATCATTGCATTTATTTTTTTCCTACTGTTATTTACAGGGGTGGGAACCTACTCAGCAACCCAGAAAAAAGCTACCACCACCGACTATTTATTAGCCAGTCGTAGCGTTAATCCTTGGTTAACTGCCCTCTCAGCTATGGCAACAGGGCAAAGTGGCTTATTATTCATCGGACAAGTGGGTTTTGCCTATGAAAGTGGCATTTCCACAATCTGGCTGGTTATAGGTTGGGTCATCGGCGATTATCTTGCCTGGTGGTTCGTTTTTCAACCCTTAAGACAGCTTTCTGAGGAAACTGCATCGGACACCGTTTCTGCTTTTTTAGCCCAAAATATCAAAGGTTATCGGATTATTTCCTTAATTTCTGCCCTCATTACCCTAGTTTTTCTCGGTACTTACGCCGCCGCCCAACTGGTAGCTGGCAGTAAAGCCTTAAATAGCGTGTTTGGCTGGAACTATAACTTAGGAATCATCATCGGTGCTATCATTGTGGCTGTTTACTGCTTTTCTGGAGGCATTCGTGCATCCATCTGGACAGATGCCCTACAAGGCATATTAATGTTAGGTTCCTTGTTGTTGTTAGTAATCGTTGCAGTGATTAAATGCGGTGGTTTATCTAGCTTATGGGAGTCTTTAAATAGCATTGACCCAAATTTAACCAATCTTAGCCCCCAATCCCTGCCATTGGGCTTTATTCCCTTCTTTATCGGTTGGATGGTTGCCGGGTTTGGGGTAGTTGGGCAACCCCATATTATGGTTCGCGCCATGGCCATAGACTCGGTCAAAAATCTTGCTTTCGCCAGGAACTTGAAAACCAGTTTAGGGTTAACCAACTCTTTCTCAGCTTTGGGTATTGGGTTAACCGCTAGGGTGTTACTGCCAAACCTATTAACATCCGGTGATCCAGAGTTAGCCTTACCTTATCTATCGTTGGAGTTATTACCCGTTGTTTTAGTGGGTTTAATTTTAGCCGGACTGTTTTCTGCAACCATGTCCACCGCAGACTCCCAAATCATATCCTGTTCAGCCGCCCTAACTCAAGACATCTTTCCTGGAATGTCTAAATCCTATAATTTTGCCAAAATAGGAACCCTGAGTGTAACTGCTATTGTTTTAGGCATTGCCCTCGCTGGAGATAATAATGTCTTCGCTTTAGTTACCTTTTCTTGGTCTGTGTTAGCTTCTGGGTTGGGTCCGTTATTGCTGGTGAAAGTATGGCAGCAACCTATTAATACTACAACTGCGATCGCTATGATGGTTACGGGGATCGCTACTGCTTTGGTTTGGAGGGTAGTTCTTAGCTTATCTGGTGTTATCTATGAAGTGTTGCCCGGTATGTTGGCAGGTATGGCTGTATATGGGGTTTATAGATTGTTTTTTAGCAAGTTTAATTAATTATCCATTATTAATCAGGAGATTTAATCATGTCTGTTTTTCATATTCTGCATCTCGTTGGTTCAGCAGAAAGTGACTTTTATTGCGACTTATCTCGTCTTTATGGGGAAGAGTGTTTTGAGGTTACAGCTAACCCTTCACGCTATCGTTTTTCTCTTGCTTATATTACCCCTGATCGCTTATGGCGTTTTCCTACATCTTTAAGGAAAGAAGATATCGACGCAGCTACCCCTCTATCCCTATCTCAAGCCATAAATTGGATTGTAGAACAAAATATTGATTTGGTATTGCCTCAAATGTTTTGTCTCCCTGGAATGACCCAATATCGGGCATTATTCGACCTTTTAAATATCCCCTATTTAGGCAATAAAGCGGATTTAATGGCTTTAGCTGCACACAAAGCACAAACTAAGGCGATCGTCGCTTTGACAGGAGTTAAAACCCCTTACGGAGAACTTCTGCACAAAGGTGATACCCCAAACTTGCGCCCCCCAGTCATTATTAAACCGGCAAACGGCGACAACTCCATTGGGGTGACACTGGTGAAAACGATGGATGAGTACGATGCTGCCTTAGAAAAAGCCTTTCAATGTGCTGATGAGGTATTGGTAGAAGAATACATCCAACTGGGTAGAGAAGTTAGATGTGGCATCATTGTCAAAGACGGTGAGTTGATAGGTTTACCCTTAGAAGAATATTTAGTTAATGAAGAAAATAACCCTATTCGTAGTTACGAAGACAAACTAAAAAGAAACGATGCAGGAGACTTAATTTATGCAGCAAAGGGTAACAAAAAATCCTGGATCGTTGATGTCAAAGATCCAGCCACTAGACGAGTTCAAGAAATCGCTAAACAGTGTCATCAAGCGTTAGGTTGTCGTCACTATAGTCTATTTGATTTTCGTATCGATCCCCAAGGACAACCCTGGTTTTTAGAAGCTGGTTTATACTGTTCTTTTTCTCCTAAAAGTGTAATTCCTGCAATGGCAAAAGAAAAGGGTATTTCCCTAGATGAGTTATTAGAAATTGTCATTAAAGAAGCCATTGGTTAAAAAAATGAGGTGGGTAATCCCCACCTTTCTTTATACCTGAGTTCTGTAGAGATTCATCGGTTTTGTAAATATTAAGATTTTTAGAGGAAACTTTCCGGAACTTATCAAACAGAGATACCATAGGGGGGAATGTTATGACAATTAAAGTGAGGATAAAATAGGATATGGATGTTAAATTAATTTTAGTGGGACTAACGGTATTATTCACGGTTTCCTGCCTGTTTTTTGGAACCAAGAACGGCTACTACGATTCGGATAATTATGATGGCAATGGCTCGGCACATTAATTTTTATAACCATCAAATTCTTAATATACATTTTAGCTCATTACTAGAGCTAAGTGAACTAAAACAACATCTTGTACACACTAACCGATAACAACCGTGTATGGGATGTTATTTTTTTGCATAGAGTAATTGCCAATTTATCTCAATTGATAAACAACAATTATCAAAAGGTAAAGAAACAAATTATAAAGAGCATGATTAATTCCAGAATTTCTTTTGTCAGCATTTGCCTTTTATTCTTCATGCTTTGGACACCACTGGGACAATACGATTTTCTTTTAGAGAATTGGATGAAGATTGGCACCTATGTTGCTCCGTTCCTTCTTTTAATGTTTTGCACATCGAGGACAAAACAAACAGATTCAATTTTTGCAGATATCCAATTGATGTCTGTATTTATGCTGGTTGCATATATTATTCATCAGTATGAGGAACATTGGATTGATGTTTTCGGTAGGGAATACGCATTTTACAGCTATATGAACGCCTTGATATCAAACTTCGTGAATGTCCAGAATCATGAAATAATCTTGCTAACCCCAGCTGCAATTTTTGTGATTAATACTTCTCTGGTGTGGTTAGTTGGTATCCTCGCTATCTGGCGTAGTCCAGGACATTTATTCCCAGCATTGGCTATGTCTGGCATCGTTGTTGTCAATGCTGTCAGCCATATAATTGCTAGTATAGCTCAAGGGTCATACAATCCAGGTTTGCTAACGGCAATAGTCATTTTGTTACCTCTGGGGATTACCTTTTACATCTGTGTAATTAAAACGACTTTGGTTGCCAGAGCGCAAGTTCAAGTGAGCCTCATTTGGGCGGTTTTGGCACATATAATCATGGTTACTGGATTGTTAGCTGCTAACTGGTTTCACCTTTTTTCCGAGTTAGTTTATTTTGTTATATTAATTTCTTGGTCTATGATACCAGTGTTCTTATTCAATTCTTCCTCTCAGCAAACACTTCAACCTGAATTTCAGCAGGAATCTCCACAAGACTGATTAAAGAAATTGTCTCAACAAGTAACTCGTAAATCAGTTTTTTTGTTGCTTAGTAATCTATATTTCAGTAGATTTTTTGACAAACTAGCGACCACAATCCAGGTAACTATGCTGAGTCTTTTTACTATAAATATTCTCATTCTCTGTAACCCTTTTTGAGCCATAATTAGGACAAGAATATTCAAGCTTTTTTAAAGGCAATGTAATAAGTAAAACAAAAAGAATATTCAATTGAAAATTCAAAGTAAATATTTTAGTTAAGGAAAAATAATAAATAGATTAAGTTTTGGTAAAGTGATTTTTGTTGCCATAAAAAATGATACTTATTTCCATAATTAAAAAGCAGGTTAAGAAATCTATAATAGGCATTTAAGAAAGTAGAAAATATAAAAATAACCCGATTTTATTTGACAAAAATTAGTCGGCGACTATAAATTTATATGTGGGTTGATCAACACTAAATTTAAAAATCTTTGACAAGAAAACGCAGGAAAATTAACATTCCCCTGCGCTCAGGGGTTCATTTTGTCTTTTCTCGACAAGATGTTTCCCCCTTAAACAGTTACTTAACTTTAATTTTATCAGAGGCATTTTGAATGCTTCTGCCAGGTGCCATTGTCTTAGTGAAGTTGTTGCCCGATTTCTAAATAATAAAAACAGACAAGGAAACTTATGACAAACAGTGTAATATTCATTCATCCCGATGGTACAAGTCCATCCCATTA
>NZ_JARVCN010000136.1:0-8994 GCF_038442745.1 Crocosphaera sp. Alani8 | reverse complement strand
CTGAGTACAGAAACCTAGACAATTCTAGGCAAGAAACACCGATAAATCTCTTACGGGCATTACCGCACTTAGTTAATTATACCATATTCACTCCGCCTAAAGACGGGCAAACTACATCCCACGAGTGAACTACGTGGGCTTTGTTTGCAGTATCCTGTAAGTAGGATCTTTGTGATCTACTGAGAATTAATTAACATAGGGTAATCCCTATCGTGATATGATGATTAGGCAAGAAAAACAGAGCTTTTCTCATTATTAGCCTTATGCCTCAAGCCGTTGGTGTCATTCAAACCGTAGGATTTCCCGCCGTTTTAGCGGCTGCAGATGCAATGGTGAAAGGGGGAAGGGTGACAATTGTGTATTTTGATAAAGCTGAACGTGGGGAATTTTTAGTAGCCATTCGTGGACCAGTTTCTGAAGTGAAAATAGCCATGGAAGCAGGAAAAGAAGCGGCTGAAAAATCCTACAACGGTAAAATAGCCAGTCATTACATTGTCCCTAACCCACCGGAAAATTTGCTGAGTGTTTTACCTCTAGATTTTACAGAAGAGGTGGAGCAGTTTCGCGTTTCATAGAGGGATTGCGCATTTTTCCCATAAAATTATTCCTATTGTCAACACATCATCAATGATTATTTAGGAGACTGACGATGACTCAAAAAGCGGTTGGATCGATCGAATCAAAAGGTTTTCCTGGTATTTTAGCGGCCGCCGATGCCATGGTCAAAGCAGGAAGGATTACTATCGTCGGTTATATTCGTGCCGGAAGCGCACGTTTTACACTGAATATTCGCGGAGATGTTCAAGAAGTTAAAACCGCTATGGCAGCCGGAATCGAAGCCATTGAGCGCACAGAAGGAGCCGCCCTAGAAACTTGGGTAATCATTCCCCGTCCTCACGAGAACGTAGTCGGAGTCCTGCCTATCGATTACAGCGAGGAAGTAGAACAGTTCCGTCAAGCAGCTGAAGGAATTGCTCTCCCTGTGTCAAGTGCTTAGTGTGAGTTTTTGCTCGATTGGGGTGAGGAAAGGTGTCAAACAAGGGTAACATTCATCACGGCAATTTCTGTGATTTTGTCTAAAAATGGATATATTCCCGTTGCTTTCTCCTCCAATCTTCCCAAAGTATGAGCGAAATTTTTACCAAAAGCGTCAACGGGCAAGTGTTTTTTGTATCTGTGGATAGTTTTTTAAGTGCTTTTGACTTTCGTGAAAAGTTAGAGAAAGTCATCATAGATTTGACCCATGCTCACCGATGGGATCACTCAGCAGTTGATGCAGTAGATAAAGTAGTATTACGCTATCGTAAACGAGGGACAGAGGTGGAATTAATTGGACTCAACGAAGCTAGTGCAACCCTTTTAGAAAGATTGGCCACCCACAACGAACCGGATGCTTTGGATAAAATAGGTAGCCACTAAGTTTTAATTGTAGAGACAATTGACCCTAAGCAATGTATTGCCATTCTTGGGTTTTTTGCCTGACTTTCTCTAATTGATACGCCAACAACTCTTGAGTTTCTTTGTAACTTTCCAGTTCAGTTAGATGGGGTTGTCCCTGTAACAATTGACTGTACTGTTCGAGTTTTTTGAGTCTTTGGGTGGTTTGGGTAATTATGTAATTTGCTAGAGCAAGTTTTTCTGATAACTGATGTTGATCTCCAGAAACAACCATTGGTGCAGCCAAGAGACTAATTACTTTCTTAACTTCTCTTAAACACAAAGAAAGTTGTTCTTGATAATCGTCAATAATTCCTTGCCGAATTCTATGGTAGTCAGATGATAAATTTTTCATGAAATTTAATCCTAAATGGATAATTGCTAGAAAATAATATGGACTTGATACTAGCATCTCCTTCTGATTAAAAAGACTATTTTTAGATAGTTTTAAGAATTTTTGTTACGTATAGTATTACAAAAAATTGTTAAGAAATATAGATTTGATTTTGCCAAAATAAGTAACAGATAAACATTAAAATTTACAGTTATATAGCAACTCAGTCATCAGTTGTGATAATTTAAGTCTGAGGTATAAGGGAACGGGAAACAGTGAGAAGTCAACAGTAAGCAGTGGTAACTGATAACTTATAACTAATGACTGGGAAAAAAGATATCTCATGAATCATCCCTGATTGCTATAGTTTTACGTTAAAAATTCCACTAAGCTAGTTAACTTATCCCAAGCCACCCCACTTTTAAGGATATCTCGAGCGGTTTCTACAGCTTTTTGATGATCACACCAAGAAACTAAATCCCCCACCTGCAGAGCTAAAGCCGCATTCAAAGCCACAGCATCCTGTTGTGCTTGTGTTCCTTTCCCCTGTAAAACATTGGTTAAGATGGTGGCGTTTTCTTCCACATTGCCTCCCCTCAAAGCAGTTAAAGGAGCAACAGTTAAACCTAAATCTTGAGGGTTGATTTCCCCGAAACTCACCTCACCTCCTCTCAAAAAGGCCACATCTGTAATATCCCCTAAACCACCCTCGTCTAAGGTTTCTCGACCGTGTAGTACCATTCCTTGGGAAATACCTAATCGATTTAGAGCCTCAGCCATAGGACTGATAAACTGAGGACTATAGACCCCAATTATTTGACCAGTTGGGTTTAATGGGTTGACCAAAGGCCCCAACAAGTTAAAAATAGTGCGAACCTTCAGAGTTTTTCGTAACGGTGCAACGTGCTTCATCGCAGGGTGCCAACCCGGGGCAAATAGAAAAGTAATACCCACAGTTTCCAGAGCTTGAGCCACCTTTTCTGGAGTGGCTGACAGTTTAACACCCAAATATTCCAAAACATCGGCAGAGCCAACTTTGCTAGAGGCTGAGCGGTTTCCATGTTTCGCTACTTTCACCCCTCCTGCCGCTGCCACAAAAGCCACTGCTGTAGAGATGTTAAAAGTGGAAGCCCCATCCCCTCCGGTGCCACAGGTATCGATGACAGGGAAGTTATGGGAAATGACCGTTTCTTGAACAGACTGTTGTTGCAAAACTTCGGCCATTCCGGCTAATTCATCTCCCGAGACACCTTTTCCCTGGAGGCTTACTAAAATAGCCCCAGATAACACTGGGGGAACAGTCTCGTCTAACCACTCTTGCATCAGTCGGCCTGCCTGAGTTTGGGAAAGGGACTGATCATCAAGGAGTTGTTGCAGTAAACTTTGGCTAAATTCTAGAGGATCTTGAGTCATCATTAAATATCTTAGAACGGTGAGCAGTGAGTAATGAGCAGTGATAATAACCGATAACTAATTTCACCACATCCATAAAAACATTCGCAAGCTAAACGGGAATACTAGCCGTACAGAGTCAACATTGATACCCATGACATCAGCACGCAAGTCCCGAAGAAGTATCTCAGTCACAGAAACTGGAAAACGTAAAATCCGAGAAGCCCAAAAACAAAGTAGTGGCAAACGTATCACCTACGAAGATATTGAGGAACGTTTAAACTTCCAGGTATCCCGTAGCACTATTGAGCGATTTTTCCGAGGAAAAGCAGTGGATGTTGAAAATGCCACTAGCATTGTTAACGTCTTAGGTTTGGAGTTAGAAGAAGTGGTTGATGTTGCTATTTACAATGAAATTGCCTTAGGGTAGCCAGGGATATTGCCGAAAATTAGGGGATCTTTTCTCTAAAAAGGCTTGCTTTCCTTCGGCTCCTTCTTCTGTCATATAGTAAAGTAGGGTGGCATTTCCTGCTAACTCTTGTAATCCAGCCTGTCCATCACATTCAGCGTTAAAGGCGGCTTTGAGACACCGTATGGCCATGGGACTCTTGGCTAAAATTTCGTTTGCCCATTGCACCCCTTCTACCTCTAATTGTCCCACGGGAACCACAGAATTAACTAAACCCATTTCTAAAGCTTGTTCGGCTGTGTACTGACGACAAAGAAACCAAATTTCCCTAGCCTTTTTTTGTCCTACTACACGGGCTAGATAACCGGCACCGAACCCACCGTCAAAACTGCCTACTTTGGGTCCAGTTTGCCCAAAAATAGCATTATCCGCAGCTATGGTTAGATCACAAATAAGATGTAAGACATGACCACCACCGATCGCATATCCAGCAACCAGGGCAATAACGACTTTAGGGAGCGATCGTATCAATCGTTGTAAGTCTAGGACATTTAGACGAGGAACCCCTGCGTCATCGAGATAACCTGCTTGCCCCCGCACACTTTGATCTCCACCGGAACAAAAGGCGTATTTTCCATCTGTGTGAGGTCCAGCCCCAGTCAGCAAAACCACTCCAATGTTACTATCCTCTCTCGCATCACAAAAGGCATCGTATAGTTCAAAGACGGTTTTGGGGCGAAAGGCGTTGCGTTTGTGGGGACGATTAATGGTGATTTTTGCAATACCATCAGCTTTATGATACAAAATATCTTCGTAAGTTTTGGCAATTTGCCAGGTTGTTTCCATCGGTTAGGGCAAAATAAGCTTCAATAGTCTATTAAACCATGATTTAAGCCAGAAAATTAGGTATTAAAACAGGATAATTTGTAGGCGTTCAGCTATCAGCTATCAGCCATCAGTTGAATTATCATTAATTAGGTTATTTTTAGCGACCCAAAGCTTCTTTAATCACATCAACTAAGCTAGTTCCACCCCAAATAGCAACCATAATAATAGAAGTAGAAAGGACAGCCGCTAGACAACAAATAACTAATCCTCCCAAACTAATAAACCCGTCGTCTTCTTGTAGTCCAAAAGCAGTTACAAAAATTCCTATAGCGGGTAAAGTATTGGTTCCAGGTATGGGTATCATCATAGAGATTGACATTAAAGCGATCGCCAAACCAATAATAATTCTTCCAGAAAAACTAGCACAAATATAAGTCATTCTCGGACGGGTTAAAGCTTCAATACGTCGTAACCAAGGATTACCTTTTTTAACAAAAGCTTGAACTGTTGTTAACTTCATCGATCCTCTCATCATTTTTTCAGGAAGCCAAGGAATTTTTGCTCCTGCGATAAGTTGGATAGCCAATAAAAACATCAAAATTCCAAAAGGAATAGAATAACCCGGTGCCGGTACTGGAAGTGCGGAAGGTAAGGCTAAAATTACGAATAAAAAGCCAAAAACTCGTTCTCCTGCTAACTCTAAGATATCAATTAATTTTATATCTGAAGAACGATGCTCCTCAAAAAAATAACGATTTAATTCAACTGATAATTTTGCCATAGTGATTTTATTGGAAGATTAAATAAAGATTGCCAACAAATATACCATATAAAAAAGGGGGTAGGAATAACCTACCCACAATGACTTAAAAAATTAACTGTCACCGACAAAAAACTGAGAACCTCTAGTTATATGTTCGGATATGTATGAAATTAAGTTCCAACAGACCAAGAATTGATGTACTCTTCTTGCTCAGCAGTTAAAGTATCGATTTCGATCCCCATTGCTTTCAGTTTTAAACGGGCAATGTCTTGATCGAGTTCTTTGGGAATGTTGTAGAGACCGGGTTCTAACTTACCTTTATTTTGTACTAAATATTCGCAAGCGAGGGCTTGGTTAGCAAAACTCATATCCATTACTGCGCTAGGATGTCCTTCAGCAGCCGCTAAGTTAATTAAACGACCTTCTCCGAGGACAACAATGGTTTTACCATTAGGTAGAGTGTATTTCTGGGTAAAGTTGCGAACCTCTTTGACATCGGTTGCTTTTGCACCTAAAGATTCTAAGTCAATTTCGATATCGAAGTGACCAGAGTTACAAACCATTGCACCATCTTTCATCACTTCAAAATGCTCAGGACGAATGACGTGCTTGTTACCAGTTACAGTAATAAAGATGTCTCCTTGCTGAGCAGCTTGGGCCATAGGTAGAACTCGGAAACCATCCATTGCAGCTTCAATAGCTCTTACAGGGTCAATTTCGGTGACAATAACATTAGCACCAAGGCCACGGGCGCGTAACGCTACCCCTTTACCGCACCAACCGTAACCAGCTACTACAGCTACTTTACCAGCTAAAAGAACATTAGTAGCGCGGATAATACCGTCGAGGGTAGATTGACCGGTTCCGTAGCGGTTATCGAAGAAATGCTTAGTATCAGCATCGTTGACATTCATTGCAGGGAAGGTTAGAACCCCATCTTTCAACATTGCCAACAGACGAACGATACCGGTGGTAGTTTCTTCAGTGGTACCAATGATATCTTCCATCTGATGTTGACGCTCTTTAATTAAAGTAGCTACTACATCGCTTCCGTCGTCGATAATAATATTGGGGCGGTGATCGAGGGCGGTTTGAACATGACGATGATAAGTTGCGTTATCTTCCCCTTTAATAGCGTAAACAGGGATACCATAATCAGCCACTAAACAGGCAGCCACATCGTCTTGAGTGGACAAAGGGTTACTCGCAATAAGTAGCGCATCTGCGCCCCCTGCTTTCAGGGCGATGGCTAAATTAGCGGTTTCAGTGGTCACATGACAACAGGCAGTTAAACGAATACCAACAAAAGGCTTTTCTTGAGCAAAACGTTCTTGAATTTGGCGTACAACGGGCATTTCGCGGGCAGCCCATTCGATGCGTTGTCTTCCTTGAGCAGCAAGATTTATGTCTTTAATATCGTATTGGGATTTTGTTGGGGTTGCAACCATAGGAAATGTTGTCCTTGATTAAAATTACGTCCTAGATGTTTAGTTTAACGTAATTGAAGACCTTTTTGTTGCAATGGTTACTATTTGACTCCGAGGGAATACGGAACGGGTAACAGGGTGCAGATAATTTGTCAAAAGTATACCGTAATAACTTGCAAACTCAGAATCGTTATATTGGAGTAGGTTAATTACGATTGACAAAAACTACAAATGATGAAACTAAGTTTATTAGCCGCTATTTTCACTGCTTCGGCCACAGTAACCCTGAACAATTTTGGCTTGAATTCATCTCTACAAGCTAGAAATGTCGGCACTAATTTTACTTGTCGAAACTGGCAAGGGGTTCCAACCACCCTAGCGGAAACTTCTGATCTATCCACTGTACCCGTATTAATGTGGGAGTCTGACTATTTCAGTAATTCTGGATATGATCCGAGTACTCGATGTCAGTTAGTGTCTGGTAGGTTTCAATACTTTTACAATAACGGACAGTTAAAGTACATAACCACAGGGCGCATGAATAGGATGCCAGTGGTTTGCGTCACCCAAAACAAAGGTGGGGGTTGCGAAGGACTATTATTTACCCTAAAGCAAGGAGTAGATCCCACCACCACTCTACAGAAGTTGATGGCGGTACGAGTTCGCGCCAGTGGACCTTTGAACCAAACAAACAATCGTACATACATCAATTTTGAAGAGTATCTTTCTCAAGCAAAGAAATAACTTGAGTTCGGCGTTAGGAGTTCGGAGTTAAGTCTTTTTTGAGCGGATGAGAGACATTTCGGACTTCCAAACTTGAAGAATTCTCCGTAAATTTTCTTATATCGAACTTAAGTGAGAATAGCTTGCAATGCCCCGCATTGGAGCATTGCACTCTATCAAATACCGTTTACACCTCTAAGCTAACAGACTTTATTTTTATTAGATTTAGATATATGACTTTTTATTTATGATCAAAGAATCAGATTATGGATTATTCATTATTCAAAAAAGTTATTAAATTAAGCTTTATTTTTTGCTTAACTATTAGCTTAATATTAACTTGCTCAACCAGGAGTCTAGCACAAATTTCGCTCTTTACACCACCAAGCAATAATCCCAAAACTGAAACACCACCCTGGGATCTTAATCAAGCTTATACTTGTGGAAGATTTTGGTGTAGTAATGTTCATATCTACGATGATACTGGTAACTTACGAAAAACTTTATTAACTCCTGAATTAACTGTAGCCACTTTAAAACAGCTTAATCAACCCTTAGAAGTTACTAGAAAATTAGAAGGAAGATCAAAATTAATTGAAGAAATATTTAATGATATTTTTCTCAATATTCTTGAAGAAGAAACCATTGAAGTAGATGATTATATAGAAGATAATCTTAGGTTTTGGTTACCAAGAACTTTGAAAAATTTACTGCATATTGCTCAAATCAAACCTTATCATCCCTGGACACCAAAAATTGAAATTGGTACTAGAAATAACCAGACAGTAATCTACACACCTGAACAACTTGAGTTAGGAATTCCTGCACAAACGATTGTTACAGTAACCCATATAGATGCTAAAGCAAACAGAACTACAGTTGACAAATTAGCACAAACATGGAAAAAATCAATTCGTTTGTCTTTTAGCACTGCTTTTTGGGGATATGAATTTGATCAAAAATATTTTGGGTTACGATGGGGTATTTCAGCTATTATATTAGCCATTATATTGATTATCATAGGATTAATTGAATTTTTCCGAACTTTGTTTAAAAAATATGTGAATTATCTCAGATGTGAACTGCAAAAACTGACCAAGCAAATGGCAGTTTATGGGGAAGCAGTTGGGTCTAGTCATAACTCTATCTCTGTTGATTTTAATCATAGCTCTGAGCCATCCAATAAGCGACCAATTGAACAGAAAGAAATCTTCAAAAAGACAATTAAAAAGCCTATATTGTTTTTAAGATTTGTTATTCTACCTTTGATTATCATCAAGAATTTAATCAGAAAAAATAAGTGGTTATATTCTACGTTAAAAAATTCTCAGCAGAAACTATTTTTAAGGAAACAAACTTGGATTAAACAAAAAATCAATTTAACTAAGTTACTCCTTAGTATATTGTTAATTTTACAAATATTTATTTTAAGTTGTGGCTTGACACTCATAATATTTACATTTCGTTCTAGTCGCTTTTTTTCAGTTTATCTACTCAGCGAAACAACCGTCTTAATTATCTTTTGGATGATCTTAATTTTAGTGGATAAATTCTCAGATTTTTTTGTTGATTATAGTCTCAACCGTTGGGCAGTTGAAGCACAAGTTATTCACCCTGAATCGAATCGCTATAGCAATCAGGAATGATTTATGAGAATGAAGATGGGGTTTTTTATAGAGCA
>NZ_JARVCN010000135.1:0-8996 GCF_038442745.1 Crocosphaera sp. Alani8 | reverse complement strand
GTTTGGCCTAAGTTTTCGCAGCGAGTGACCCCTGGCTTTTTGAGAAGATACAATTAAGTGCGATCGCCTATAATGAACATATCCTCTAAAATAGTTACAAGGAGACAACATTACCCAATCTAAACTACTTACAGGAGAAGGACAAGTCGGGACCTACGGCAACTTGTTAAAATTAGGTCGTAGAGGAGACAATTTAACCCCTCATCATGTTCCTTCTAATGCTTACATGAAAGCTAAAGTCAAAGATTACACAACCAATCAACGAATTGCTATCATGATGGAACATTTATCACCAGGAAAAGGGGGTCGTCATCGCCAAACTTCATCCTATGGTAGAAGTCCAGATTTAACTCTTTCACCTCGGCAAATTCTAGCACAAGAAGTGTGGAATATTCGTTCTATTTATCTTAATCAAAAACTCTATAACTCAAGCATCAGAAAAAGTTTACAAACGCTTATTAAACTCAATCAAGAGACTTGGCAAAATGTTTTTATAAAGGAGTAATCTAATGATTAATTTACTAAAAACTTTAAAAGAAAATCGCTTTATGAAAACGCCTGAAGAGGTAATTACTTTTGAAGAAACTTTAGAAAAGATTGCAGAAAACCCTCATGATGAGTATTTAAAAGACTTACATCTTATTTTAGATGATAATTGTGAACAAGCTGAAGTTATGTTTGGGTTAGTCCATTTTTTAGAATCTTTTGACCCACAACAACAAATTGAAGCTTTTATTGCTGTTATTCCACAACTAATGATTACTGCACCAGAATGGACAAAAATAATTCATTATCGAATAATAAATGATGAATTAGCTTGTCAAAATTATCAAAAATGTTTAGAATTAGCTAATGAAAAAACACCTCATTTCCTATATCAACTCTTAAGTGAAAGCATTAAAAATAATATTAACTCAAAACATATTTTAGCAATTAGTTAAACAAAAATGAACTTTTACACCGTCATTCTCAGAAAAAGCGCAAGTTATTGGGTTTCATTATGTCTCGAAAACGGATTAGTGGGACAAGGAGAAACTCCAGAACAAGCTATTGATAAACTTAAAGAAGCAATTGAATCTTTTTTAGAAGTTTATAATAGCGAAGATAATATCTATTCTCGTTCACTTCATATTGATGAACTCCATGAATTTTTAACCATTGAAGATTCTGAATCTTCTGAAATCTACGAATTAAGAAAAGTTTATGCCTAAAAATATTCCTTCTCTTAAACACAAAAAACTAATTAAAATTCTTGAAAAAGGAGGTTGTCAATTTTATCGAGAAGGAAAAGGAGATCATCGTTTATACATTCGAGAAATTGACAAACAGCGTAGAATTGTTCCTATAGATATTGGGGCAAAAGAAATGTCACCTGCTTATGTTTTACGCATTTTTAGACAATTTGGTTTTAGTGATGAAGAAATTGAAAATTTGTTGAAATAAATTAATAAAAATGAAAAAAGCGATCGCCTATAATAAAACTATACCCTAAAATAAGTATAAGGAGGAAAATGCCAGCAAAAGACACTTATCATGATGCCGTTAAAAATGCTTTAATTAAAGAAGGTTGGACTATTACAGCAGATCCTTATAGAATTAAATACAAAGATGCTGAATTATTTGCTGATTTAGCAGCAGAAAAACCAATTGCTGCTGAACGCAGTGGACATAAAATAATTGTTGAAATCAAAAGCTTTTTAAGTCCCTCACCAATGAGAGATTTTGAGGTTGCTTTAGGTCAATATATTTTATATCGAGACTTAATGGAGCTAACTGAACCAGAATATACAATTTATTTAGCTATTAAAGACAGTATCTATATAAACTTTTTTCAAAGAGATTCTATCAAGGAAATTAGCAAAATCAACGAATTACTCTTAATTGTTGTTGATATGGAGCAAGAGGAAATTTTAGAATGGATAAGTTAAAAAAGTATCGCGAATCTATCAAAAAAGTCTTAACAGAATATGACGAATGGGTTTCAGGTTCATCGAACTTAAGCAGAGAAAGCTGTCTTATTTTTGATGAAGAACATGATCAATATATGTGGTTATTTATGGGATGGGAAGGAAAGAAAAAAATTAGAAACATTCATGTTCATATACGAATTAAAAATAAGAAAATCTATATAGAAGAAGATTGGACAGAAGAAGGTATAGCTAATGAATTATTAAGAGAATCTGTACCAAAAGAAGATATTGTTTTAGCTTTTCATGATCCCGAAAGTCGCAAATATACAGACTTTGCCATCGCTTAAACCTTCTAATAGCTTAAAATATAGTTAAATTTAAGTCAGAAATTGTTAACTTAAGTAAAGGCATTGTTAACCTAATCAAAAGATTAGAAAAAGTTCCTAAAAATTCAGGCACAAATCAGAAACTCTTCAGTACGATCTGACTAGCTCTACTTTTAAAGAGACAAAATTTTGTAGCAAAGTCAACACTTTGTTAGCAAACAAATCTGTTAAATAAAGTAATAGGATGCTATGACAGAATCTGTTCTTACAGGACAAATAACCCCCACAAGCGATCGCCCGAAAGTCCAAAAATGGATGAGATTTCTGGTCTGGAAAATCGCCATCGCCACCCTACTATTGATGGCGGTAGGTAGTGCCACAAGGGTGATGAATGCAGGGTTAGCTTGTCCGGACTGGCCTTTGTGTTATGGTCAGTTAGTCCCCACCCAACAAATGAATCTACAAGTCTTCTTAGAGTGGTTCCATCGCTTAGATGCGTCCCTCATTGGTTTGAGTACCCTAGCCCTAGTGGGACTATCTTGGTGGTTTCGCAAGGAACTGCCCAAATGGTTGCCCTGGGCTTGTTTAGGAGCATTAGGATTAATTGTTTTCCAAGGAGTATTAGGCGGTCTAACTGTCACGCAAATGCTACGGTTTGATATTGTCACCGCCCATTTGGGAACAGCCCTCCTATTTTTCGCAACCTTGGTGATCATTGCCCTCTGTCTAACCCCCTACCGTGGCACCACCACTGCCACTAAACTGCGATGGGTTAGCCTCACAGCAGCTATTTTAGTGTACGTCCAATGCTTATTAGGGGCATTAGTAGGTTCCCGTTGGGCTTTGCATCAATGCTTTGGTGGTTCCCAACTCTGCGCTGTTATGAATAGTCATATTATTGGTGTGGTTCCCGCCACCCTAGCCACCTTAGCCGTCGTTTTCACCACCTGGCGGACTCCTGCACTTCATCCAACCTTAAGACAACTTGCTTGGGTAGTAGGTGGGATTGTTGTATTGCAAGTGCTGTTAGGGGTAGCCACCTTTTACCTACGTTTACAGGTAGAACCCTTAACCGTCACCCATCATACCATTGGGGCGGCTTTATTTGCCACCTTAGTAGCCTTAACAACCCTGGGAATGCGAGATGTGTCAGGCAACAAACAGGCAACAAGCAAAAGTTAAGGATTTTAATTGGTTAGCAAACCAACCCCTTTTCTGCCTTCTATATTTTTTCGTGCTTAGCACAATAACCTATCAATCAACAGAATTTGGTGTGAATAATGATTGGGACTGATCTTGTCCGTCGTAACGAGAACCTTTTACAAGTGGTTAGAAGTTATTATCAACTAACCAAACCGAGGATTATTCCTCTTTTACTAATTACCACAGCCGCCTCGATGTGGATTGCTTCTGAGGGTCAAGTAGACTCCTTTAAACTACTAATCACCCTATTAGGAGGAACCCTGGCCGCAGCTTCAGCGCAGGTAATGAACTGTATTTATGATCGCGATATTGACTACGAAATGTTGCGAACCCGAACCCGTCCCATTCCTTCTGGCCGAGTTCAATCCAGTCACGCCCTCATTTTTGCTGTAGTGTTGGGGGTAATGTCTTTTAGTCTTTTTCTTGTCTATATAAACCTTCTCAGTGGTTTATTAGCCATGTCCGGCATTGCTTTTTATATGCTGGTTTATACCCACTTCCTCAAGCGCAATACCCCCCAAAATATCGTCATCGGTGGGGCTGCTGGTTCTATTCCTCCCTTAGTGGGTTGGGCAGCAGTCACAGGGGATCTCAGTTGGGCCCCTTGGATTTTGTTTGCAATTATTTTCCTCTGGACTCCTCCCCATTTCTGGGCTTTAGCCTTGATGATTAAGGATGATTACGCCCAGGTGAATGTTCCCATGATGCCAGTCATCGAAGGAGAAGAGTCAACGGTTCGTCAAATTTGGTGGTACACCTTATTGGTGATCCCTTGTACTTTATTATTAGTCTATCCTTTAGGGGCTTCCGGTTGGCTATACGGTGCGATCGCTGTACTATTAGGGGTGATATTTATCAAGAAAACTTGGTTACTGAAACAAAATCCTTTTGATAAGGACATGGCCCGATCCCTATTTAAGTTTTCTATCCTCTACTTAATGTTGTTGTGTACTGCAATGGTAGTGGATAGTTTACCCCTTACCCGTCAGGTGTTCATGGCTATGATTAATTTTGTTAGCTGATGGGAGAAATTTAGAATTAATTGTTCTTAATGGGTAAGCATTCAGCTGTCAGTGTTCAGTGAAAAGATGAAAGCGGTAAGCATTCGTTTAATTGCTATAAACAGATAAAATAGGCTGATTACTGACGACTAATAGCTGAATGCTTACCTTAATCCTTTAAGCGCGAACAATCAACCTATCTAAACTATCTCGTAAGTCTTGCGTTAAGCTGGTGACGGCTTGACGACGATTTTTTTTATAGGTATCAAAGCGATCGCTAATGGATAGAGGATCACCCACTGTTATCAATGCTTTTTGTTCACCCAGTTGAGGACGAAAGAAGGGGTTTTCTCCTTTAATTTTTGCTATGGAATCCCACAATAATAGGACCGTATCGGCAAACCTTTCGGCAGATGGTTTGTCTTTTACATAGTATCCGGTTACTGCCACAAAAGACTCCACTAAACGCATATGCCACATTCTTAAACTCGCTTCTTCAGCAACGCGATCGCCTAGTCCTTTTTCCACTAAAGATAGTTTATTCATCTCCTTGAAGTCATCCCGATAAATATATTCCCACCCTGCTTGTTCCAGACGACGGCAGCGATCAATCATCGTTCCTTTAGGTTTAAGATCAAAGTAGGTTTCTGCTACTTTTAGGCTAGTATTGAGTAACTTTTGTAATCTTTCTTGTAAAGTTTGTTCCGATTGATCTGGTAACTGTTGATGATAAAATTGTCGATAAAAATTTTCCATCACCCCTAAAAAATGTTCCCCTAATTTATATAATCGTTCGTATAATTTAGCAGTTTCTAAGGAATGATTTTCTGAAGAAATACCGGCATCTTTTTCTAACTGAGTTAATAGCTTTTCAATCTCTCCCCAAGGAGGAGAAATATAGAAATATTGAATACCGATAGGAACAATAAAAACCGTTTCTTGGCGATTATTTTTCTGTACATCTTCTGCACACCAAAACCCTAATTGAGAGATCCCCGGTTCTAAGGGACTAATAATTTCATTATGACCATTTGTTGCTCCTTCTGGGGCTGCTGCTATGGGAAATTGACTATTGACAAATAACTCTCTTGCTGAACGTAATCCAGGAATATCTAACTTACCTCTTTGTATAGATGTTCCCCCTAAACTAGAGTATAACCAACCCACTGCAGAACCTGCCCAAAGGGGGATACCTCGATCATACATAAAGTGAGAATGGAGGGGGTTTTTTAAATTGATCTTTTGTTCTTTGGCTACTTTTGGCAACAGTTTCCAGACTAAATATCCCATACAATAGGGATCGTTTACACTAGGATGACGAAAAGCCATTAAAAAACGAGTTTTTCCCTCTTGAAATTGTTGATAAAGATCGAGTAACTTTTCAATATTGTTACCTTCTATTTCCTTAATTGTAGTTTGCCATTGTAACCACAAGGGTAAGCAAGTTTTGACCCCACGGTAGACCCAAGGATTAAAACTAGGAGGAATATATTCTAAAGGGGGTTGAGCATGAATTGAAGTTTGATTCATTTTATATGTTTATAATTGATCCAGCTTAGACCTGAGTTCGTCTATTTCTGATTGAGAATTTTTAGCTTTTAACTGAGCAATTTCTTTTTCTACTTTTTTACTATTTTCTAACTCCATAAATTTACTTTCTAGGGGATCAGCAATTTTTCCCATCGTAGCGGATTGTGTCTCTAATTCAATAATTTGTTGGTCGATTCTTTCAAACAAATTTTCTGAATTATAGGGATCGAGATTTCCTAAAACTTCGTGGAGTTTTTGGGATGCCATAGCAGAACGAAGTCGGGCTAAATAAAGACTCTTTTTCGTTTTAGCTTCCCGTTCTTTGTGTTCAACTGTACGCAATTGATCTTTTAACCTCTGAATAATTTCATATTGTTCTATTAATTGGCTTTGAATACTATCAGCTTGTTGTTGATAAGATTGATGTTTAAATAATGCCTCTCTAGCTAAAGTTTCGTTACCTTTTTCTATGGCTAATTCTGCTCTTTCGTACCAAGTTTGGCAAGCTTTTTGGTAACGAGATAACTGCCGTTCTGCACCTTTATGAGTGGCGATCGCTTCTGCTAATGCACGACGCATGGCAATCAACTCTTGTTCCATTTGGCTAATAGCATCATCTAATAATTTTTCGGGGTCTTCTGCTTCATTAACCAAGCTATTAAGATGACCCTTAACAACCCGACTAACTCTTTCTAACCATCCCATTTTTTTCTCCTATTGGTTGCTTATAATAACAGTGTACCAAGGTTTTGGGTTTTCAGTAATCACAAAGAGTTATCAACATCATTTTGTGACGTTTCTGAATCTAAAACTTCTCTTTCTTGAAGTTGTTCAAGATGTTTAATTTGTTGGGGTAATACTTGTGGAGGAAGTTCATTCATTCCATTTTGCATCTCTAAACGGGTTTTATGGTTAAATCCTAAAGGTATATTATTTTGATCGTTTTCTTCCATTTTTAACTGTTGTTTAATTCCTTGACGAATTTGTTCTTCTTCGGAAACTGTTTGGTTATTGATAGGAGGAGGTGGGGGTTCAATAACTACGGAAGGAACCGTTGAATGGGGAAGGGGACGAGGAATTTCTGCAACGGGAATAGAAGAGGGAACGGGGGGATTTTTTGGTTGTTGAGGTACTTTGAGAGGAGTGGTGGACAATTGGTAGTTGGTGGGGGTTTGGGGTTGTAGAGAGGGAGGTAAAATCGCGTTTGTTAAGCTTGGAGGTGGATTGATATTGACTACCTTCTGGGTTGGAACCGAAGATACGGGAGTGTATGTCGCTGATTGTTGAGGGGACACAGGAGGGGGAGAAGGGAGGGAAACCGTACTTAGTCCGTCTAAAATGACCTCATCAGGGGATTTTCTAGCAATATTAAGACTTCTCGGTATGGATAAGTTAGAAGGGGTGTTATCCACGTCTAAGGTAGTTGTGGGTGACTCTTCGGGGGTTGGTTGCATTTCCCATAGTTGTAACCCAACTAGTCCAAAATTTGTCAGTACAATCAAGGATAATGATCCTATTCCCCAAGGTGTAGACAAGCACACTAATCCTTGTTTCAACCATACAGGTAATAAATCATCTTCTTTTGCTTGGTTGGGTTCTTCTGCTGAGGTGGGATACCAAGTTAGATTAACGGTGTTTTCATTCTCCTCAAGTTCAGAGGAGTCTGCGGAAGTTTCCGCGATAATTTCTGCATCAATGGGTTCGTATTCAGATTTATTGTACTGAGATAGGGAATTAGGGTTTTTTTCAGTATAGTTTGGTTTATTATCAGGATTCATGACTATTTAAAAATTCTTAGCGGGGTATGATATATGTCTAGGTTTAACATATTCTCAATAAATTCTCACAACTAAGAGGGAAGATATAGCAATCAGGGATGATTCATGAGATATCTTTTTTCCCAGTTATCAGTTATCAGTTACCATTGCTTACTGTTGACTTTTCCCTGTTCCCCGTTCCCTTATACCTCAGACTTAAATGATCACAACTGATGACTGATTGCTATAGTTGTAGTCTGGAACCCAATAAAAGCAAATATACACATAATCTAATTTGTTGACACTCCCGTCGACGGAGTCGAGGGATTCTTCTTTCAACCAGCGAACTTAGTATACTGATTTTCATCAATACAGAAGAGGCTCATCTGTCCAGAAGCGTTTACCCAATATTCTTGGGCGATTTGCGTATGCCCTACGCTATCGAGTCCTTGATTTAAAATATTAATTCCAGCGTTATGATCACGATCAAGTTTTGTCCCACAGCTACAAACGTGAGTTCTAGTTGATAGTGACTTCTTAACTCTTTGACCACAATTACTGCAATCTTGGCTAGTGTAATTAGGGTTAACAGCTATCAACTTTCTATCAAATACCTGACAGAAATACTCTAGCCATTCTCGGAACATTGACCAACTAGCATCGTTGATTGATTTAGCTAATTTTGTCCGAAATAACCCCTTAATATTGAGGTTTTCAATCACCACAATATCGTTAGACATTGCCACGTATCTTGCTGTTTTTACAACAAAATCTTTACGCTGGCGACTGACTTTTAAATGTTGTTTAGCTAGTTTTTTTTGTGCTTTTCTCCGGTTGTTACTTCCTTTCTTACATTTACTCAGTTTACGCTGAAACTTTTTGAGTTTTTTCTCAGACTTTCTAAAAAATCGAGGATTTTCTACTTTTTTACCTGTTGAGTCGGTGTAAAAAGATTCTAAACCGACATCGATACCCAGATAATTACCAGTCGATTTAGCTTTTTCTACCCTTGTTATATCAATACAAAATTGAGCATAGTAACCATCAGCCCTTCTGACTAATCTAATTCGTTTAATCTGAGTTTTTTGATAGAAATGTAAATCCCGACTTCCCACTAATTTAAGTTTTCCAATACCAGTAGAATCAGTAATAGTTAGATATTTTCTGTCCTCAGAAAGTTTCCAGCCACAGGTTTTATATTCCACTGAACGGAAACTTCTCAAAAAGTCTGGGGGGACTCGCCGAAAGTTAGGGGACAAAGATGAAAAT
>NZ_JARVCN010000134.1:0-9010 GCF_038442745.1 Crocosphaera sp. Alani8 | reverse complement strand
CTTTGTCCCCTAACTTTCGGCGAGTCCCCCCAGACTTTTTGAGAAGCTTCCTTTAACGGGTGTTGAAGGTTGGGTACTGAGAAAACGAGATTTTAACGAAATGGTACAACAGTCAAAGAATTTGGATGAGAGTATCAAAAAGTTTTTAGGACAACCAAAATTGCAAAATTACCTGCTTAAACAGCAGAATTTTACCCCATCTCAAGCGGGACAATGGATAGAAAAGGCTTTTCAAAGCATGAATGCTGGTCATTTAATTCCTTCTGCGGGTACTATTTCTCATACAGTAGCGCAACATGAAGACGCACCTATGGCTATTTGGTTGGGTTTATTAATGGATGGTATCCCGGAAGCTTTAACCATCGGCGCACATATCATTACTGCACCTTTAAGTCCTGCTTTATTAGCTGGTTTATTTATTGCTAATTATCCCGAAGCTCTTTGTAGTTCCCAAGGAATGAAAGCACAGGGTTTTTCTGTGCAAAAAATATTGATGATGTGGGGTTCTATTATGTTAATTACTGGAATTTTAGCAGCAGTTGGCAGTGTTTTGTTTGCTAATGTTCCAGACAACTTTGTCTCTTTGGTGGGGGCGATGGCTGCCGGTGCAATGTTAACAGTAATTTCGGAAACTATGTTACCAGAAGCTTATGCAAAAGGGGGTTCTATTGTGGGAATGTCAACAGTATTAGGATTTTTATCTATCATTGTTATTAATACCTGGGAACATTAATAATTAGCTAGGGGAAGCTGAGTTCGGTGTGAGTAGTTATCCCAATGGAAAATTTACTTATATTACGGTATTACTCACATCTTGCACCTTCGATAAAACTGGCTAGTTTGTAAGCGTTCAGCTATCAGCTATCAGCTGAAACATATCAATCCCTATCATCTACTGTGAGTAAGATTAAACGAATGCTGAACGCTGTGCGATAGCGCCGGAACGGAGTGAGGAACTGCTGACTAATTTAAGTTTTTCTATACTGGTGCAAGATATCAGTATTAGCTAATACGGGATGACCAAAGGAAGTTGTATGCTTGCATCCATTTTTAATATTCCAGAGCGAAATCCCACCATCATGATCTCCAGCACCAATGGCCAAAATACGAGATAAAGGTAAGAGAATGAGCAATCATCTTATTCGCAACATAATTATAAATCTATCTCTACTTGTAATATCCGGAAGTTTTCAAGGTTGTTCCTTGTCTGATGAGCAAGTTTTACGGAAAGAGTTTAATATACCTCAAAGTGCAAATTTAACTGTGCTTAATAGTGTCCCGAAAACATCTGGTAGCTTCGGACGAGAAGGTTTAAAAATTGATGCGACTTTCAAATTTTCTCCAAGTGACTTTAATAGTTATCGAGAGCAAGTTAGAGAAAATAAACAATGGAAATCATTACCATTATCCCGCGATTTTCTTATAAAAATTACTGGTGTTAGCAGAATTGTAGAATCTTTACAAAGAGTCTATGAGCTTCAAGAAAAACCTGTCCCAGAACCTGGCTCTATTTATAATCCTACAGAAGAGCAATTATTGGAAGAGTGGATGTCGAAATTGCCCGTAGATGTTAAAAATGGCTTTTATCGTTGTCTAACTGCAGGTGATAATCTTATGTACGCAAACAAAGTTTCTTGCTCGGAAAAGCAAGGGGACTTAAACGATTTTATGTTAGCTATATTGGATATAGATCAGCACACTTTAAGAGTAAAAGTTCATACTGCGTATTAAAAATGGATAATTTACAATAAAAACATATTTTGCATGTTCTTGATGCCAGCTACAAATGCCTCACCAACCAATTGACAACGCTTGTAAAAATCTTCTTCACTGGTGTGGATGTTAGAGGTTTCGTTGGATGTTACAAGTCCCCTATTATATTCAATTGTGACCGTATTTATGGTTTTTGGTATTACGTTGTCATCATTGATATCAAGATAATAATTGGCTTTTTTTATCACTTCTTCTAACCTTATCAACATGGTACTGGTAGCACCATAAACATCAGGACGGGATTTTTCCCAATCATCAAGATTAATGGGGAGCATATTAGAAGCCTCCTCTATCATGGTAATAAAGGGATCGACAAAAGCTTCCATTTCAGATTGATTAACAGTGCTGTATTTATCTGGTTCGTCAGGACTTGAAACATCTAAGACTGACACTAATGGTCTAACTAACTCTTGATATGATTTTTTGTCATAGGTATTGCGCAGATAATCTAGTAGTGCCTTGGTATGTGTACCACCATTGTGGGGTGCAAATTTAGTTAAATTCAGACCATTTAGTTGAGGTGAAAACAAGGCATCGAGTATTTCATGGGAAAATGCCGAATAACTATGTGGTTCTAAACAGATAATAGGATAATCCCCATTTGTCACATAGGCAGCAGCACGACATGCTCCAGCAACAGCAATGCTCAAATCATGATTCCGTTTTAACCTTAGTTTTGTTTCGTCAGTAGGCTGAGAAATATCTTTGTATAGAGGGGTACCACGATAAGTGTGTGTATTGTAGACCTGATTTGTTCTACCTTCCCTTGCTGGGGCCCGATTTCCGTTGCTGATAATCAAATTTGTTAATACTGCCGAACCACAAACAAAATTTTGATGATTTTGCCAAATACTTCCAGAGACCTCTAAAACCCCAACATCTGCTTGATTCCAAATTGTGTAGGGATTGCTAGAGGTTATGGATTCATCGGCAATTACTTGATCAGATAATAGTCCATCAACACAAGAAGGTGGTAAGGTTCCGGCGTGTGGTATGTCAAGTATAAGTTGTTTTTGAGTCCCTAAACTACTAGGTCTAATGAAGCTGATGCTAGAGTCACTAGACCCCGTAATAAAAAGTGTATCGACATAAGGGACAACGAAGACAGGGGTATCTTTATACTCAAAATATGGTCGTGCTACCAACAGCATGGCACGATAGATTTCTTGTGATCTATGAGGATATTGTTTTTTTAACCAACTAGAGAATATGACTTGATCTGAAAACTCTTGGAGTATATTTCGATCGCTTAAATCTTTTCCGATAAAACGCTGTATAAAATCAATTGCTGTTGTGTGCATACTGAGCATTTATTTACTGTTATCTAAAATATTATCTTCTGTAATGTATTTCTGGGAGTCACTACCTAATTTTGTTTATTTAAAGACCAGTCATAATCTAAATAGTTAATTCGATAATTGCCTTGTGCCAAATATGTTCTAATTTCGGGAGGGACATATTGACTAATAAAATTAAGTGCTGCTTTTTCCCTCTCGCTACCAGCAAATTTCTCTTCAGTACTGTAGGTTTCGAGCCAATCTTCCCCAAACCACTTAAAAATTGCTGAAATAGCAACGCTATTATTTTGTCGATCTATCTGAAAACCATGAGAACTAGCAATCCATTTTTCCGACTGATCTTCCAATTGTGCGTCTAACCGTTCGGGAAGATAAGGTTCATTACGGAGGGGTGGACAGCTAATTGCAGCACAAACCAAAGCAGCATGAATTCTCGGCTCGTTAAACTCTTGGCGAATAACATCGTGTTCGATATTATCTAGCGTTTTTTCAGTTTGGGTGAGGAAAAATTTTCGTCTTTTCCACACTCCAGGAATCTCCCTAATACTGGCCTTGAGGGGATTTTGGTCGATAATTGACTCTAAGGTAAATGAATTGTAGGCATTAATTAAAAAAGCTAGTTTTTCTTCTTCACTCCAGCTATTGTAAACTTCGGGGGTAACTTCTCCCAAAGAGCGATTAAAGCGATCTAGCTGTTCTCGATTAGCCTGTAACCCTTCATAATCGACTAGTCCACCCTCATTAACATAGGTTTCTAATACCGTAGCATAATCTTGATAATCAAAAGGATTAGCACTAACAATTGTTTCAATCTGACTTTGATCAATGAGAGAAGTTTCGCTTTGCGTTCCCTCGTCAACTGTTGCACAACTAGCAATTCCCCATGCTGTAAGCAATAAAATAATTGGTATTACTCGTCTGTTCATAATTGTCTCCTCTAAGTTCATTCCTCACTAACTATCTAAAACGAAAAATCTTAATTTAGGTTGAGAAGATGATAAGATAATCATTAATTATGGTACAAGATTTCGCTACTTTCATTATCCTATAGCTTTATGCTTAAAACTAAATGAAAAAACAGGATGAGTAACGTTAATTCAAATTCCCAGAAAGATCAAGCCTTAGTTAATATTTTAGTTATTATTCCAGTTCGTAATGAAGAAGCAACTATTATTAATGTTATTGACTCTCTACATGATTTAGGATTGCAGAAAATTCGCATTGTTGATAATGGTAGTAGCGATCGCAGTGCAACTTTAGCAGAAAAAGCAGGAGTTGAAGTCATTTCTGAACCCATTGTTGGGTATGGACAAGCTTGTTGGACGGGGTTACAGAATTTACCCCCTGAAATTGAGTGGATTTTGTTCTGTGATGGAGATGGCAGTGATGATCTAAAACAACTTGAGGAATTTTGGCTGAAACAAAAAACCCATGACCTGATTTTAGGCGATCGCACTGCCACAGTGAAGGGTTGTCAAGCCATGACACCCGTACAAAAATTTGGTAACCGATTAGCTAGTTTTCTGATTCAATTAGGATGGGGTTATTCATACCATGATTTGGGTCCTTTACGCTTAATTCGTCGTTCTGCATTAGAAAGTTTTTCGATGGAAGATAGAGGATTTGGTTGGACGGTTGAAATGCAAGTTAAAGCAATTCAATCTAATTTAAATATTTGTGAAATTCCTGTAAATTACTATTCTCGAAAAGGAGGAAAATCAAAAATTTCTGGGACAATTTCTGGAAGTATTCAAGCCGGAATTATTATTTTAGCAACCCTAGTAAATTTATATTTAAGAGATAAAAGAAAGTTTGATTTATCTAAATTTTTATTGTTACTTTCATCTATTTTTCTGCTTCTAGGAACAATTTTAATTATTCCTAACGGAGATTTTATCAAGATAGAAACTGTTCCTGCATTTTGGCAAGGGATAGGAATTATGGGATTAGGATTTTTTTTATCTTGGGGAATTAGTAATCTTTCAAAGGTTTGGTTTTGGACAGTTACAATCTTGACTCGTTTATTGCTACTGCCGATGTATCCAGGGGATGATGTCTGGAGATATCTCTGGGAAGGATATTTACAAACATTAGGAATTAGTCCCTATCATTTTGCACCTAATGCAGCTGAATTAATGCCCTATCGAACAGAATGGTGGTCTCTAATTAATCATCTTGATACCTCTGCTATTTATCCCCCTATTACACAATGGGGATTTCGTTTTTTAGCGACCATTAGTCCCAGTGTAATTATTTTTAAATTGGGATTTATTGTTGCTGATTTGCTGATTTGTTGGTTGTTAGCCCGTCGTTTTGGTGAAAGAAAAACCTTACTTTATGCTTGGAATCCTCTAGTGATTTATTCTTTTGCTGGGGGGGCTCACTATGATAGTTGGTTTATTTTGCCTTTAGTAATTTCTTGGTTGATTTTTGATTATAATCACAACTATGTATTTCCTAAAAAATTGCTTTTATCCAGTGTCTTCATCGGCTTTAGTATTGCTGTTAAATGGATATCTTTGCCGATTTTAGGCTTTTTAATCTGGCAAGCTTTTCGTCGGATTAATTTTTCATTCTCCGCTTTAGTATTAATAAGTGGATTATTGCCATTATTTTTAAGTGCAATTCCTTTTTGTTCTCCAGAAGAATGTCCTCTGATTCCCACTAGTTCTAGCTTCGTTTCCTATGGAAAAAGTGCCGAATTTTTTCCCTATTTATTAGGTTTAGTTTGGCAAAATTCCCGTCAATGGAATTGGATTTATGCTATTCCCTTAGTAATTGCTATAATTTGGTTATTAACTCAAACAAGAACTTTTCACCAATTTAGTTTAGGATACTTTTTTTTCTTATATCTAGTTTCTCCTATTATTCATGCTTGGTATTTTACTTGGATTATTCCCTTTGCTGTAGTCAATCAAAATATAGGAGTTCGTTTAATTAGTTTATCGAGTTTTATTTATTTTGTTTTACAATATCGTAAGGCATTAGGAGATACAAGTTGGTTTTTAACGAGTCAAGAGAGATTATTTTTATGGTTACCTTTTATATTGGGGTACTTGTGGACAATTTGGCAAAAGCAAGAATTTAGCGTTGCATCATTGCGAGATGAACTGTAGTTTTCGGTACTGTTGCAAAAACAGGAGATCGCCGTTAAACTTTAGTTAGTACAGATGAAAAATAACCCAGTTAATGTTATTTTTTTATATTCTTGGTTATTCTCTAATCGTAATAGCATTAATTTTCCTCAGCTTGGGTATATACAGTGCTTGGGAAATACACTCATCAGGTTGGTCAAACTTGCCGATAGTGCGACAGAAACGCATATTTGATGCTGTACGATGGTTTACAACCCTGTGGTGCCTAGTATCTGGCATATTACTCTTGTTGCACATATCCTGGTCTTTGATAGCTATAAAGCTTTATTCTATTTATTGGTTTATCCTGTCTCTATTAACCTTAGTTTTGCGATTTGTAGCTCTGATATCTTTGACTAAAGATGAAGATGATTCCTTATTGATTGATTGGAAAAAAGAAATATTAGGAAATGTGTTCGGGTTTATCATCATGGCGGCCATTTCGGTAGCCTTATTTTGGGCATCTCAGTTAGACTCTATCAAAATTATTGTAGATCAGGGATAGGGTAAGCTGTTAAGCATTCAAATGACCTAGTAATTGAATACTCTTCTGTTTTTACCCTTGAATAAGTCTGAACAGATCAAGGGTTAAGAAGAGAATAAGGAGAAAAAACACAAAACGAGTTAAGATATCCTGTTTAGAAAGCTTAATTAATAAAGTTAAGGAAAGTTTATGGGCATAAAAAGACGGGAGATATTAAAATTTCTGGGTATGAGTACAGGGACAGTCTTATTATCTCAAGGAACTAAGGCTTTATCTTATCCGTTTATGGTTGCTAGTAAAGGGAAAGAAATAGTTAAGACAACTGTTAAAGCCAGTCAATCTTGGACATTTACTCCTGTCAAAATACCCATTCCCTTAACCATCGAAAAACTAAGCGATGAACAACAAAAATCAAATTACAAAACTTATGAAGTTATAGATGATGTGGTTTTACCAGAAGGATTTACTTATGATGTAATTGCCCAATGGGGGGACAAAGTAGGGGACTCACGCTTTGGTTATAATAACGATTATTTGTCCTTCGTTGAAACTCGACCGAATGAGGGGTTTTTAACCATTAACTTTGAATATATTAGTGGTAAAACTTGGAGAGAAACTTACGAAAAAGTGGTCGGAAAATCCCTTCCTTTTGAGGAAGTTAAAGCGATCGCAGATGAAAACGATGGGGAAATCAATGCCTTTGCCTTAGCTAAAAATGATCTCCTAAAAACTAAAATAGAAGCGATCGCGGCTGAAGCTTTAATCGATCAGGGAATTGGCATAATTTCTCTAAGAAAAAATGCTCAAGGTCAATGGCAACGCACCTATTCAGAGGCAGATAGACGTATTACAGGAATATCTGGGTTAAAAGATGGTCGTTATCTCAAAGCAACCGGTCCAGGGATTAGAGTGTTTGAGAAAAAAAATAAGCAGGGTTACGAAGACGGTTTAGGTAGTAAAATCATCGGGACTTTCCAAAACTGTGCCGGGGGAACCACTCCTTGGGGAACCGTACTCAGTGCAGAAGAGAATATTCAGTTTCAAGTTCCTGAAGCAGTAAAGGCCGATGGTTCCTCTTTAGATCCTTCAGAAAAACCCTTTTTAATGACCGAAAGAAACATTGATGGCCGGGGGAATGTCTTTGGTTTAGCGGGGAATAAGTATGGTTGGATGGTAGAAATTGATCCCAGGGATAAAAATGATTATGGCACAAAGCATACTTGGTTAGGGCGTTATCGTCACGAAGCAGTAGCATTTCGGGCCGAAACAGGGAAAAAGTTAGCTGTTTATTCAGGATGCGATCGCAGAGGAGGACATCTTTATAAGTTTGTTTCAGATAAGACCATTGTTGACCCCAAAGATAAGAATAATTCCTGTTGCATGGAGTCAGGAATGTTATACGGTGCGGTATTTAACCCCGACGGAAGCGGAAGATGGGTGCGCTTGACCCCAGATACCCCCATTGATCCAGTGTTACCCTCAAAGGTGCAAGGGGGTTTAGTCACCTTACCCAACAGTGATCGCACAGTTGGGGGAATCATGAAACTTACCCAGGATAAAGACGTTGTCACCTTTAAGGACCAATTCAAAACCTTGGGAGACTTATATCTAGGAACTGACCAAGAAAAACAAGGCGCGATTTTAATCGATGCTCATTTTGCCGCCAATGCAGCTGGAATCACTTGTACAGCACGTCCAGAAGACACAGAAATAGGTAAAGACGGCACCTTATACGTTACCTTTACTTCCGGAACTTCTGGGGGTGATGGTGGACCGGATCAAGGGGTGTTTCGTGGTCCCGATGGGGAAATGGATTATGAGTACGGTTGGATTATGAAGATCATGGAAGATGAAAACGATCCGGCGGCCATGACCTTTCGTTGGGATATCTTGGCAACGGGAGGGGAACCGGCCTCGGGAGGGATGGGTTTTTCTAACCCGGATAACCTGATGTTTGACCAGAAGGGAGACTTATGGATGGTAACAGATATGTCCACCAGTGGTCATAATCGGGAAATTAAGGATCGCCTGAAAAATGGGGAACCAGTAAAAACGAAAAGTTTAGTAGGGATCTTTGGCAACAATACTTTATGGTATTTACCCCTTCAGGGAGAAAATGAGGGGATAGCTTTTCCTTTTGCCATCGGGCCGATGGAAGTAGAAATGACTGGCCCTTGGTTGACACAAGATCAACAAACCCTATTTTTAGCAGTACAACACCCTGGAGAAGCTTATGGAACTCGTCAAAACATGGCTAGTGAGAAGCGAGGAAGCTTCTCAAAAAGTCTGGGGGGACTCGCCGAAAGTTAGGGGACAAAGAT
>NZ_JARVCN010000133.1:0-9020 GCF_038442745.1 Crocosphaera sp. Alani8 | reverse complement strand
TTGGCCTAAGTTTTCGCAGCGAGTGACCCCTGGCTTTTTGAGAAGATACTTTTTTACCATGTCTTCTAAACAAAATAAATCTAAACCGATAGCCTATCAGGAGTTTGGCAATGCTTCCAACTCAGAAGCATTGCAACGATCTGTACCGGACCTCCCACCACAGCAACAGAATATTAGAGTGCAGGCAACTCGTTCCGGACGCAAGGGGAAAACAGTCACCATGATCACAGGTTTTCAACATTCTCCAGATACATTGAATAAGCTATTAAAACAGTTAAAAAGTCAGTGTGGGAGTGGGGGAACCATGAAAGAATATACCCTAGAAATTCAAGGAGATCATCGTCAAAAATTGGTGAAAGTTTTGGGTGATTTGGGTTACAAGGTTAAGATTAGCGGCGGTTAATGGTTCTGTTGCCAAGATTAGCGATTGTTGTTTTGACAGAAGATAAAATATAAAGATAACCAATATTTACAATAATAAAAATGGATGCTTTCAGTCCCACTCCCCCACCTTGGACAGAGACAGCAGTTCATGGGTTACAATTTTGTTGCCCTCGCTGTTGTTCTAGTGCCAATAAATCCCAAAAAGCTTGGATTAATCGACGGGCCCCCGTTATCACAGAAGACTATGGCCGAAGGTGGCAAGAATTTTATCTCTGCGAATGTGGACAAGCATGGTGGGCCTGGAGTAGCGATCGCCCCCCATCTGATATAAGCGAGGATAAAAGATAAGATAGAAGATAAACCCAGTTCTGACCCGATCCAAAACCATTTAAGGAAATCATCATATGACAGCGACTTTATTACTATCAAAAGAATTACCTCAATTAACCTATCAGTCTAGCCGCGATCGATTCGATAGCAGTTGGGAAGATCCCCTCTCAACTCTCTTGGGGTTAGGAAGGGCGGCCGGCGCTGACTTTTTAGAAATTTTCTTAGAACGGGTTAACTATATTAGCTGTTTAGCCGAAGAAAAGACCATTACCGGCATTTCCCCTCGTCTGGCCAGTGGTGCCGGAATACGCATTTTTAAAGGCAAAGCGGACTGTTACGTTAGCACCAATGATCTATCCTTTAAAGGGCTAAAAGCCTCTTTAGAGAAGGGTTTATCTATCTTAGGTTTAACCTTACCCTCCCCCAACGCCTACATCCCAGAAATTAACCTAGAATTACTACGAGATTACGCCCAAACTAAAGATAAAGGGGTTTGGCTACCCCAGTGTAGTTCCATCGAGGAAATGGGGGACATCTTACTACAAGCTAATGAAACATTGGCACAAAAAGCTAAGCATATTCAATCCCGTCGTGCCACTTATTTTCGGGACTGGCAAGAAGTTTTAGTGGCAGCCAGCGATGGTACTTTTGCCAGGGATATTCGTCTTACCCAGTCGGTGGGTTATTCCCTCCTCTGCGCTGATGGAGAACATCGCGCTTCGATGGGTAAACGGTTTGGGGATACCAGTGACCCCGGTTTCTTGCGTCAGTGGGACTACGAAAGTGCAGCGGAAGGGGTAGCCGAGTCTGCTGGAAAAATGCTCTATGCTGACTTTGTAGAGTCGGGAAATTACCCTGTGATTATGGCCAATGAGTTCGGTGGGGTGATTTTCCACGAAGCTTGCGGTCATCTTCTAGAAACCACCCAAATAGAACATAAAACCACCCCTTTTATGGATAAAAAAGGGGAAAAAATTGCTCACGAAAACCTCACTGCATGGGACGAAGGCCGTTCGGATAAAGCTTTCGGAACCGTTGATATGGATGATGAAGGAATGCCCACCCAACGCACCTTATTGATTGAAAATGGCATCCTCAAGAACTTTATCGCCGATCGCACTGGATCTATGCGTACAGGCCATCCTCGTACCGGTAGCGGCCGTCGTCAAAGTTACGCCTACGCAGCGGCTTCTCGGATGCGTAATACTTACATTGCACCTGGTGATTTTTCTTTAGATGATCTTTTTGCTTCTGTAGATAAAGGGATTTATTGTAAACAAATGGGTGGAGGAAGTGTTGGTGCAACCGGTGAATTTAATTTCTCGGTTTCTGAAGCTTATTTAGTTGAAAATGGCAAGGTAACGAAACCTTTAAAAGGGGCAACTCTTATCGGAACTGCTAAGGATATTATGAACGAAATATCCATGTGTTCTCAAGATTTAGGACTGGCTCCAGGGTTTTGTGGTTCCGTCAGTGGCAGTATTTATGTCACTGTTGGACAGCCCCATTTAAAAGTAGATAAAATCACTGTTGGCGGTCGTTAAACTGACGACAAATCACAAATGATAGTAGGGGTCAACAGATGGTGTTGACCCCTACTACTGTTAAACTATGATTATATTACTATTGTTGCAGTCAAGGATAACTATTATTTGCTTATCTTTGACTTTCCTTTAACCCGAGATACAAATCCCATTGTTCCTAAAGTTAATAACCCTAGTAAAGTACCAGGTTCGGGAACAGAATTAGGATCTGCGCCTTCAGGAATTTCACTGGTTGTAATATTATCAAAGTTTACGTCTCCCGAACTAGAGATATAGACTTGAGTAATATTTTCAAATCCTGTTATGTCTAAGGTTTCAAACATTGAAGGAAGATCGCTACCTAAAGAATACTCCACAAACTGTCCAGAAACTGGTTGAGTTGGATCAAAAGTTGTACTAATTAGAATTTTGGTATCGTCTGTTGAGTAACCAGAAATAGCACGAGTATTATCCCTTAATTGATAGTCTAAACTTTCTAAAGAAAAAGTACCTCCATCCACTAAGGTTAAATAAATTCCTAATAGTCTATCGACATCGCTGTAGTGCTGCGCTTCGTAAGAACCTCTGGCATGAAAATGAGATCCTTCGCTGAAAAAAGCGTCTTCGGTTCCTATTCCTTGAGCAGAAAAAGCTTCAACATTAAAACCATCTTCGACAAAACATTTTCCTCCAGTATCTGGTAATAAAGGATTACAGGTGTTTTCATTAGAATAGGCATAAACATCAGCATCTAAGTCGATAACAGCGGCTCTAGCTTCTGCGCTTAATCCTATTACTAACCCTAAAGCTGTTACAGCTGTAATGGTTAAATTACTCAAAGATTTACTAGAAAGTGAATAGCAGATTTTTTGATGCTCCATACAATTGTAGCTATGAAAATTTCCCTTACAAACTAACACAAACTTTTTTAGATATCAAAAGACAACTGGTCAAACTTCTGTTGAACATATGTTTCAAAATGTATACTGCAAACCAGCAGTTAATTGCCAATCAGTTTCTAATTGTGGTCCTTGAAGTGCGCGGTAAACTGGTACTTCAAATTCAATGGCCAAACGACCAGTTCTTAAATCTCCTTCCGGGACAAAAAGATTGAGTCCAAAACCAATATCAATTTGCGTTCCTCCCCGTCGAGTGGGATCAGCAGTGGGAACAATGTTGCGATTAAGACGGGTATCTTGACCACTAATATTGCCCCAATTTTTTCCTTTAATACGTAAAGATGTACTAACCCAGTCGGCCCATTTTCTTGAACCCCAGGCCGTTAACATGATTTGATCACCAAACTTATAACTATTACTATTTTCCCCTAAACGGAGAGTGCCAATAATCTGACTTCCCCAAGACCATTCGTCGGTTTGACCTAAATAGGTAATCCCCGGATGAAGATCAAGGGTTCCTGATCCCAGTTGCATGGGGTAGGGTAAAAGTTGGTCTGGTCCTGCGGGGGTGCGATCGCGCGCTTCAATAGAACCGGTAGGAAAACTAATTCCGGCGTTGAAGTGAATTCTTTGACGGTTTTCGTTAAGAACTTGGTATAAACCACTTACTTTAATATCGCCAATTCCTTCAGAATCTGTATTAAAACCCCTATTCATGCGAGTAATATGGTCCATATCTTTGACCACATAAGGTAACATAGCCATTAAGGTTAGATTACTGGTTGCACCGTACATCATGCCAAACATATGCATTTGCATGGTCATACGGGTGGGAGTAACAGGAAATTGTTCTAAAATTTTCTCATCACTAATATCGTCGGTTCCCACACGACTCCCTTCCATTTCCATTAACATATAGCGATAAGAAACCATAATTTCCCCTTCGCTATGAATGTGTTCCCCCATAACAGCAATGGGTGCATGACTATCGGGACGGGCCGGGTCCCAAAAAAGCCCTTGTTGAGAAGGGGGTAAGGGTTCATCTGCTAAGAGCAAATTTGTATCTACTGGTATTTGTTCGGGGGAAGAATTGACTGTTTTTTCAGCAATCTTTTTTTCTGCATCATTAGGTTGAAATAGAGGTCTTGTTTGATCTATTTGTGTAAATGTTGGAAGAATATAGTTGGTTGAAATTTCATATTCTTGTTGAAGATTATTAGGTTCTAATTTTTGCTCAGAAATGAAGTCTGATCCATTGAACCCATTATAATTAGATAGGAGGGTTTCTCTAACTTTTTCCTGCTCGATGTCTTTCTGTAAGTCTCGATAATTCCAAGTGTTAGTAAGGGTTTCATAGTTGAAGCTAATCTCATTTACTTGTTGTTGTCCCTTACTTATGTCTGCTTTGGCAACAGATAAAAAAGTATCCAAATACATTAAACTAATCACTGTAAATAAACAGCAATATCCTCTACTCACACCAAAATTCATAGGTTTGACTAAATCATTAAAATTATTATCAAATAAGTAATATGACAAAATTTTTCGGGTTTGTCAAAAGACAATGTGTCAAAGTTTAAGTGATTTGTTCCTAGTGAACAATTGATTACTTATTTGGGAGCTTAAATATCATTACAGTTATTGAATCCCCTTGATATCAATAATATTAATAGTGTTAGAATAAATAAACAATTCTATGATTTAGATTAAGAGAATTTAATTGAGGAATTAGAAGATTGAGTAAGGGGATAAGAATGCCATTGCTAGTTAACTGGAACAAGTTATCCGTCATTTATTATTATTAGAATAAAAGAGCAAACTACCTCTTATAAACTTGCTTCAACAATGACAAGTTCCGCCTCACTACGACGAATAGCAATCTCCGTTGTACTACCAACTCGAACCCCTAATGGTCCGCCAAGCCAAGCAGAACGCAAGACTTGAACAGGTTTACCAGGAACAATTCCCATTGCTTCTAGACGAGTTTTGAAACCATTCCCAATATCTGTGTTATCGGTGAGAACTTCTTGCACTCTCGCCATTTTTCCTTTTTTTAATTCTTTTAATGTCATTTTTCTGGCCTTATTCAAACTCCAAAGATTAGCAATATTGCTAGTGAAAGTTTTATAAATTACCTCTGCAGGTCACTTAGCACCATACGAATAATCTAGCATAAATGATAATAATTATCAAGGAAATATGGTTTGAAAGTGGTTTTTATTTTTCCATTAGTCGTTCTTTTTCCATCATCAATCGGCTTCTCAGAATGATATTTATATATTTGATAATTTCTTAAGGTTTAGGAAAATAGTAGTGTTGACAAAATTGATTGCAGGAATCTCACTAACAGCTATTCTGCTTTTGATCTAAAAAAGAAAAAGAGTCAAAAAAGCACATTTATAGATGTATGAATACGTTATAATAGTCAAGGTTAAATGGCATCAAATTTGACCCTAAAATAAACCCATTTGGATTTTTTCTGCAATATCTTAACAATGTCTTCCAATCAACCGCAACGGGAACCCAATTCATCCTCTAATTTAGACGAGATTCGCGCCACACGCCTCGAAAAAGTGGAACAGTTGAAAAAATTAGGCTTAGTTCCCTATGCTTATCAATGGAAATCTAGCCACGATGCTGCTACTTTACAAGAAAAATACGCCAGTTTAAAAGATGGGGAAGAAATTGATCTAGATGTTGCGATCGCAGGAAGAATTATCGCCCGTCGTGTCTTCGGAAAACTCGCTTTTTTTAGCTTACAAGATGAAACCGGAACCATTCAATTATATCTAGACAAAAAAGAAATTCAGGCACACATGAGTAATCTTGAAAGTGCTTTTAATCATCTCAAAAAATTAACCGATACAGGGGATATTATTGGAGTAAAAGGAACTATCAAAAGAACAGAAAAAGGAGAGCTTTCTGTTAAAGTTAAGGAGTACGAAATATTAACAAAATCCTTGCTCCCGCTACCGGACAAATGGCACGGTTTAACGGATACTGAAAAACGCTATCGTCAAAGATATGTAGACTTAATTGTTAACCCTCAAGTTCGGCAAACATTTCGTCGTCGCGCTCAGATTACTGCTTCCATTAGACGTTACCTAGAAAAACAGGGTTTTATAGAAATAGAAACCCCCGTTTTACAGTCAGAAGCAGGGGGAGCAGAAGCCCGTCCTTTCATTACTTATCATAATACCTTAGAGATGGATTTATATCTGAGGATTGCCACAGAATTACATCTCAAACGGTTAATTGTGGGAGGGTTTGAAAAAGTTTTTGAAATGGGAAGAATTTTCCGTAACGAAGGAGTTTCTACTAAGCACAATCCCGAATTCACCTCCATCGAAATCTATCAAGCTTATGCTGATTATAACGATATGATGGAGCTAACGGAAACCATTATTACTACAGCAACTCAAGAAGTTTTAGACACTTTAGAAATTACTTATCAGGGGGAAAAAATAGACTTATCACCCCCTTGGCGACGGGTGACTATGCACGACATTGTGAAAGAAAAAAGCGGGTTGGATTTTGAAAGTTTTACGGACTTTGAAACAGCAAAAAATGCAGTCATAGAAGCAAATTTAGACGTACCAAAAACCTGCACAACTATAGGAAAGCTACTCAATGAAGTTTTTGAGCAAACTGTAGAAGAAACCCTAATTCAGCCGACATTTATACTAGATTTTCCCGTGGAAATTTCTCCTTTAGCTAAACCTCACCGTGAAAAAGAAGGCATAGTTGAACGCTTTGAATTGTATATTGTGGGACGGGAATTAGCTAATAGTTTTTCAGAACTAACCGATCCCATTGATCAACGAGAAAGACTGGAAAAACAAGCAGAACAAAAAGCAGCAGGAGATTTAGAGGCACATAGTGTTGACGAAGATTTTTTGACAGCATTAGAATATGGAATGCCCCCTACTGGTGGTTTAGGAATTGGTATTGATCGCCTAATTATGTTGTTAACTGATTCTGCAAGTATTCGGGATGTTATTGCTTTTCCTTTGCTAAAAAGTCAGAGTGTTGCTATTAAGTCTTTTGACTACGCTCAAGAGACAAAAATTCTTAGAGTTGAGTTTACTAATGGGGGGGTTTATCAATATCACGACATTCCCAAGTCGGTTTATGAAGAGTTAGAAAAATCCCCATCCAAAGGACAGTATTTTAATAGTGAAATTAAAGACAAATTCGGCTTTGATCGAGAAAGTTAAATTTGTCCTGAACTTTGTCCTGAACTTTGTCCTGAACTTTGTCCTGAACTTTGTCCTGAACTTTCCTGAATTTTTCCTGAATAAACCTGTCTTTCTTCTGCTGGAGATTTGAAAGATATTAGGACTGTAAGCAAATTCAATAGCTTACAGACAACAAACATTTAGTTAATTCAGGAGAAAAATCATGTCCGACTATCTACATATATTCACCAGTCCTAACCCCTTAACTAACTCAAATGATGATTTCAATTCTGTGGGAACAGTGTTAGTACCCTATACTACCACTGTATATCAGTCCGGGTACTCAGTACTTTTGACGAGCTATCGCGCCGAATCCGCGTATTATCAAAATGTCAATGGGAGGGAAGGCAATGATACTTTAACAGGAGCAGAAAAAAATGATACCCTTAATGGTGGCAATGGGAATGATTCCCTTATAGGTGCTGGCGGTAATGATAGTCTTTCTGGTGGAGCTAATAACGACAGCATTAATGGTGGAACTGGCAATGATGTCATTGATGGTGGAACTGGCAATGATGTCATTGATGGTGGGACTGGCAATGATGTCATTGATGGTGGAATTGGCAATGATGTCATCAGTGGTGGGACTGGCAATGATGTCATTGATGGTGGAGAAAATTACGATATTCTATTTGAAAGTGGGGACGTTAACTTTACGATAACAGATACTTCTGTTGTGGGATTAGGAACAGATCAGATTAGCAACATTGAACAAATCCAATTGAGTGGAGGTTCAGGGAATAATACCTTTACTAACAATGGATTTAGTGGCACAACAGTCGTTGCGTATAATGGCAAAGCTTCAGATTTTGATATCACTTACAACGATAACGGTACTTGGACAGTTACAGATATCAACACCAGTGACGGGAACGAAGGAAGCGATACCCTCAGCAATATTCAACAAATTGTTTTTGCTGGAGACAATACCAGACTGACAACAGATAATCAGAGAAATACAGTAGTAGCAGTAGCAGGGGTTCACGATCAATCAGCCGATACCACCCATTATGTTTCTGGAAGAGATGCTTTATCTACCAATTTTGTCATTGATATTGAAGGGACAGAAGGATTAGGATTAGATTTTGATACTGACAAATTAGCTAATTTTATCAATGACATTACCTTACCGAATATGACCATTGAAGCTGCAAGATTATCAGCTAATTTGCTGCTAGATGCAGCGGGGGGTGCCGCTGGAACTGCTCCAGTTTTTGGGGCATTATTTTCTACGGGTTTTGCTATAACTCAGACTCTAGCTAACTTTGGCTTTGATCTCTTACAAATAGAAGCTCAGAAACAAGCAGCAACTAATGCAGTTAACAGTCATGAATACGATAGCACCACTTGGGGGAATATTACCTCGACCCATCGGGATACTGTGGTCATCGAAGATTTTCAGATAGGGGTGGATAATCTCTTTTTACCCTCTCTTGAATCAGTGAACACTGTTGGTTATGCTCTTAAGCAAGGGACATTGAATGCAAAGGGTGGAGCTTGGATCGAAGCACAGATTGGCAATGAAACCAGCAATTTAGCCTTTATTGTTAATAACTACCATGAGTATAACAATAACGAGTTTACCAAGCAGTTGAAGCTTCTCAAAAAGTCTGGGGGGACTCGCCGAAAGTTAGGGGACAAAGATG
>NZ_JARVCN010000132.1:0-37290 GCF_038442745.1 Crocosphaera sp. Alani8 | reverse complement strand
TGTTTGGCCTAAGTTTTCGCAGCGAGTGACCCCTGGCTTTTTGAGAAGATACCTCTAACTCATCTAAATTAATTAAACCATATTGCCATAGTAACATCGGTAAAGGCCCTTTTGTTTCATTCATAGAACGTTGAGCAATGGCAATAGAATCAGCGGATAAACAGAGTTCTTCGTGGAGAAAACGCAAAAATTGTTGAGATGTGGTGTGTGGCATAGCTATATTCCTTCTAAAATAAATCAAAAATAATGGTCTTGGTTTTGGCAGTGGATCATGTATCTTTCTGGTAGTAATTTGTTGATCTTCGGGTCAATTTTTACACAAAAAAGTTCCCCTGAGAGGATTTTATTCTGAGTCACTAGGATATTCCTCGATCTTTATCCTTTGTTTAGTTGTGGACTCGTCATATTATCAGAGAAATTACTTTTTGAGTTTAAGAATTTCCTTATTTTTCTTTTTTCTCTTCACACCACCAATTGCCTCATCAATGACTGTCAATCTAACAGCCATGACACAAGAGAAGTTTTCACTGTGCAGGATAAGTTCTTCCCTTTATGTTATGTGTAGATTGTATTATAAATAATTTAGAAAATCTATAGATATTTCTCAAAAGTTTACTTCATAAAACTTATCATCTTTTTAATCGTTAGAAGATGTGTTTTCTAGAAATTCAATTTCAAGTTCATCCCCTGGTTCAATACCTAATTCTTCAGCCCTTCCTCCCCTTAGTTCAATTACTTGATTAACCAAATTTTCAGGGCCATAAGTTGGACAGGGATCAACGCTACAAGGGGGAACATTGTCGATAACAGCTTTTACTCTGCCATCCGCCAGAAAAATCATATCTAAAGAAATATTAACATTTTTCATCCAAAATCTAACTGGACGTAGTTGATCAAATACAAAAATCATCCCTCGATTTTCTTCTAGAGATTGACGATACATCAAACCCATTTGTTGTTGTTCGGGGGTTTTTGCCACTTCTAATTCTATTAATGTTTCTTCAATAGTAAATGTGGCAGAAATAGGAAGTTGTTGGCCATTTTCTGTAATCTCTTGGGTCACATCTTGAGGATATTTTGCTTGAGTTGAAGGGGAACATCCCACTAAAAAAAGAGTAATTAAGAGGATTAAACTAATTTTTCTTAACATAACTTTTGTCAGAATTTTTGCCAATTTAGAATTGACTTGTTTTGTTGATTCTACATTGCACAAGTCATCCTTCCCGTAACACATAACCCACTCCTCGAACAGTATGAATTAAACGCTTATGGTTACCACTTTCGATTTTGATGCGTAAGTAACGAATATAGACCTCAATTACATTAGATTCTCCTTGAAATTCATCTCCCCAAACATTTTCTAAAATCTTTTCTCGACTCAAAACTTCTTGAGGATTAGACATAAGATATTTAAGTAACTCAAACTCCTTCATGGTTAACTCAATGGGGTTATTGTTCACCACAAGTTTTCGTGTTGTCAAGTCAAGAATAATGTCACTATACTGCAATTGTTCCTTAATACTTGTTGGGGGTGTTAAATAAAAACAGACTAATTTTACTAATGCTGGACTATAATCAGTTTTTAATAAATAATCATCCGCCCCTGCCTCTAGACAAGCAACCCTTTCTTCGACGGTTTCTGTATTAATCATCATAACTAAAATCAGAGACTGTTGCAGTTTTCTTAATTGACTACATAAAGCCAATCCCGCGTTATCGTTAGGTTGCTGATTAATCACCACCATTGTCGGTTGATGGGTTTTCACACTTTCCACCACTTCGCAGATATCGTTAACAAGAATTGGTGTATAACCAGCTTCTCGCAAATCTGGGCCAATACGTTGCTTAAACAGATCATCAAGTTTGACGAGAATAATAGAAGGATTTAAACTCATTTTATTCAGGGAAAATTTCGGTAACTACCCGTTCTTGGCGATCGCTATTAGTGACAACAATATTATTATCAACTAAAGTACCAACAGCTTTTTCTCCAGTCAAATTTAGCTTAGGGTCTTTATTTTGCTCATAGATTACATTACCATTTGCTTCGATAGTTTGGGCCAAAACATTCCAAGTTAAATTATTCGAGTACAATTTACTGTCGTTTGTTTCACTGGTTCCTCGAACCCCTCCTGTGAGATAAGCCATATTTTCTGCTAAGTTAACATGGCCTTGATTCCCTGTAACGGTAATATTTTGGGCGTATTGAATTAATGTTATTGGCTGACTCGAATACACTTGACGGGTTTGATAATGCCAGGTAATCTCGTTTGTGGCTATTTGTAGAGGTGGCGTAAGAGACTTATATTCGATATTCTCTTTGATGATAACTTGTTTTTTATCTAAAAGAACCCTAGCGCGGTTAGCAACAAGGCGATCGGTGATAGTTTTATCTTGGAATCTAATCATGTTTAAAAGGCGATCGCCGATAATGGTTTGTTTAGGAATCTCCCAGATTAACTGTTCTGTCTTCAACCGCAACTGTCTCGCTTCTGAAGTGGCCTCAATTTTCCCGTTCAATTCTAACTTTTGTTCACGGGCATTATATTTACCTTCTTCCGCCTTTGCTTCTAGTTGGGGGTGAGAACCTCGTACATTTTTACGAATGGTCAAAAGGGATGCTTCAGGTTGCCATTGTACCTCTTCGCTGCGAAGAACCGCTTTATTCCGAGGATCAACAGCAACCACGTTATCCTTGAGAAAAATCTCGGCCCCGTCCCGTTCAATTACTCCACGATCCGATTTAACTTGTAGTACAACCTCACCGTCTTGAAAAAGATTACCTTTAACTGCGGTTAAGTTAGCTTTCTTTCTGTCTGGGGTGTATTTTGCTGCATCTACCTGTATTTTCCAAAGAATTTCTCCTTTAGCGTTGGATTGTTCCAGAGTTGCATTTTGTAAAGTCAAATTAGTTTCGTCTCTGGTTTCTCCGGAAGTTTCTAGGGTCTGAGAACCTGGCTGATCAGACTGACAGGCAATCAGGCTTAATAGTAACAGTGAAATTGCCCCTTTAACCCATTTTAAGGATAAATTTTCCTTGTGTCTTAATATTTCCTGTTTTTTCATTCCCTTTTGACAATCCCTGGATACTGTTTATACCAATGGGAATAATTGTAACGCTTCTTTGAAAATTTACAGGATACTGCAAACAAAGCCCACGTAGTTCACTCGTGGGAGTGTCAAATTGAGAATCTGTAGTTGAGGGTTTTGAGTTCTTATTTAGTCCATTTTCTACGCCAAAATAGTAATGTTTCTAAATAGTTATTAATAAACCGATTGTTTTGACGTTTTTGAATTTGCCACTGTCGGGAAATTTTAGCTATCATTTCTGATGCTGTTCCGTAGGGGGGAAATAGTTGGCTGATTTGCTTAATTTTGAGCTTATTTTTCATAGCCAAAGCCACTATATTAATAATTTCATCGCTTTGATAACCTATAATCTGACATCCTAAAATTGTGCCATTGGTACGAGTAATTATTTTACAAAATCCAGTGGTTTCGTCTAGTATTTTGGCTTTGAGTAGGGTGTTATAATTCTCTTTAATAACAATTAAATCTCTATTATACTTTTGTCTAGCTTTGGTTTCTGTTAATCCAACTCTAGAGAAGATCGGATTAGTTATAATTCTCATAGGATAATGTTCGTAATTAGTTTTAAAAATAGGAAAAAAAATAGCATTTTTAACAGCAACACTAGCTTCGTATTGAGCTAAATTAGATAAATAAGATGAATTCATCCCCTGACCACAAGCATAGATTTTTGGGTTGGTGGTTTGTAGTCTCTCATTAGTTTTGATTTTGTTTGCTTCTACCTTAACTTGGACTCCTTCTAAGTTTAAGTCTTTTGTATCTTGTTCTATTCCATTGGTAATGATAATTTCATCTATTTGTATAGCTTCATTTCCTGCTTGAATCCACGTTTCATCTTCTATTTTTTTTACCTGAGTAATAGAAGAATTTATTAGTATTTTTATTCCTTCTGCTTCTAATATAGCTTGTATTAATTGTTCTATATCTGGATCTTCTTGGGGTAGAATAGTAGAGCTTTTAATAATAAGAACAATTTGTTTGCCGAGACTGTTTAATTGTTGTGCCAGTTCAATCCCTGAAGGGGTTTGTGATACAACTGCTAATCGATTAGGAAGTTGATTAATGTCTAATCTTTCCGTAGTAAGATAACCAACTTCTGCTAATCCTTGAATTTCAGGAATTACAGAAATAGACTTCCTCGCTAATATATAGCGACGAGATCGTAGAGTTCTATTTTTGAGGACAAAACCCAATTTAGGTAAACGACAAAATTCTCCTGATTCTTGTATAACATCTACACCAAGGTTTGCTAACTGCTCTAAATTATTATCTATCTCCATATCTCTTTTTACTTCATTTTTCCACCTTTCAATCTGACTCAAATATAACCCTAAACTCGGCTCGAAATCTAGGTTAAATTCTTTTAGAAATTGTGATTTTTGTTTAAGCTTAATTAAGCATTCAAAAATCAATCTGTCAACCTCTTGATAAGAATAATCATTATTATCTCCCAAAACTAAAGCAACCCTAGCTTTTAATTGGATAGCTTCTAAAGCGGCAAAAAATGCCTCTAGAGTATTACCAATAATAACGAGATCGTAATCTAAACTCATAAGTCAGCTATCAGTTTTTGGGTTTACAGCCGCACGAAAACTATTCAGCATGCTTTTCTTTTCTTTCTCAATAATGAGAAAGAAAAGAATTTTCCAGAGTAATAATAGCATTAAAGATTAAAATTGAACTAAATATATGATAGACTCCATCCAAAAATGCTACATCCTAATACCACCAAAGCCGTATTTAATTCATACTTAAAAAGAGCAATACCCGCCAAAATAATAATTAACATTGCCTCCCAGTTAATAGGAAAGCTACCTGTCGGAATCCAAAGTATTTGATACAATAAATTCATTGTTACCACAGTCATAACAGCCACCGCACTGACATTGACTGCATCTAAAAAAGCAGCCGTCCATTGCGAGCGACGTAACTTAGGAATAATGGGATTAACAGCCAAAACAAAGAAAAAAGAAGGTAAAAATATGCCCAAGGTAGCAACCACTGCTCCAGGCACTCCCAAGATTACATATCCTATAAATGTAGCCGTAGATAGAACTGGTCCTGGGGTAAACTGTCCAATAGCGATAGCATCTAGAAGTTGTTGTTGAGTTAACCAACCGTATTGATTAACCAATTGCCCTTCCAAAAAAGCAATCAAGACATAACCACTACCAAACAAAATACTACCAATTTTCAGGAAAAACAGCCCTAACTGCCACAAAGAAGGGTTAACCTGGTTTTCATTAGCTACTTGGTTAATATTGTTGCTTACCAGAAACAAAAGCAAAGGAATGGGGTTAGGATTGCTTTGCGTGAAAACTAATCCCACCATACCCAATAATCCCCCCAACAACATAGAAACCACTTCGTTCAGTCCCAAGAGACGAAAAAGGATTACTAACAGGAAAATTGCCCAAGAATTGCGTTGTTTAATCGCTTTTTTACCCAATCTATACAAAGCACCAAAAATAACCACAATAACCGCCGGTTTGATGCCAAACAGTAAAGGTGCAATCTGGGGTAAACTGCCAAACTGGGTGTAAGCCATCGCTAAAATAGCAGTCATAGTAACAGCAGGTAAAATAAAGCAAACTCCTGCCACAATTAGTCCCCACACACCTCCGTGCATATAACCGATATGAATAGCTATTTCCGTAGAATTAGGGCCAGGAATTAAATTCGTTGCCCCCAACAAATCGAGAAACTGCGATCGCTCCAGCCATTTCCTATCCCTAACTACTTCTGCTTCCATGATGGCGATATGGGCAGCAGGACCCCCAAAACCGATTAATCCCAGTTTCAGAAAGACGGACGCTAAAGAGACTAAACGCTCTTTTAAATCCCTTGTCATAATTCTTTGCAGTTCACTGTCTGGCTAAATTGGAAAATTTTCAACATCGACAATGCCAATCCAATATTTAGCCAATCTTACTGTACTCCAGATTAGTTCCTTGATGTTCCTTTTTTCTGAAAACACCCCACCCCATAACAGCACAATTCCAAAAAAATTACGATCAACCTTGCTTTTTCTCTCCAATTTCATATACAATACTGTGTTGTGGTCAAATATAAATAAACAGACCTCGGCCCAAAGTGGGAAAAAGTCCGCTTCAAGATACTGAAGCAACTAGGCTTTAAGTCTTGGAGAGTCACGGCAACCCAGCTTAACCCGTTTTTGTAGAACAGGTTAAACCCATCGTTAACCGTACATAAACCGTACATATTAACTGCCACCGAAACGTATTGGTGTGTAGTCGTTAACTCAAAGCGAGGATAGCCTATCTCGCTCGTTTAGGTGTGAAAATGCACCTAAATTATGTTGTCTAGCCTATAGAGGAAAAAACCGTGGCTGTTGGTCTTCTTGGAACCAAACTCGGTATGACCCAAGTATTCGAGGAGGAATCGGGCTTAGCCATTCCTGTCACCGTTGTACAAGCGGGTCCATGTACCATTACACAAATTAAAACCACCGAAACCGATGGTTATACCGCCATCCAAATCGGTTATTTAGAAGTTAAAGAAAAAGCCCTAACCAAACCAGAGTTAGGTCATTTAAAAAAAGTCAATGCTTCCCCCTTGCGTCATCTCAAAGAGTATCGCATAGAGGACGCTTCCTCATATCAGTTAGGAGAAGCAGTAAAGGCAGATATTTTTAATGCGGGAGATTTAGTGGACGTTTGCGGCACCTCTATGGGACGAGGTTTTGCCGGCTACCAGAAGCGTCACAACTTTAAGCGAGGTTCAATGACCCACGGTTCCAAAAACCACCGTTTACCTGGTTCCACGGGGGCAGGAACCACCCCTGGACGAGTCTATCCAGGAAAGAAAATGGCCGGTCAGTACGGTGCGGCAAAAACCACAACCCGTAAATTAACAGTGGTTCGGGTGGATGCAGAACGGAACCTTCTCTTAATAAAGGGAGCAGTACCTGGAAAACCAGGAGGCTTATTAAATATTACTCCAGCCAACATAGTTGGTAAATAAAAGACTAACCCATAAGTAAACCAGAAACAAATCCAAAAAAATGGTTGATTGTAACGTAAAAAACTGGCAAGGGGAAGAAATAGGGCAAGCAACCCTAGAATTAAAGGCAGCAAGAGAAGAAAGTGCGTCCCATCTCTTACACCGCGCTGTTGTTCGCCATTTAGCCAACGCCCGTCAAGGTAACGCCTCCACCAAAACCAGATCAGAAGTTAGAGGAGGGGGTCGTAAACCCTGGAGACAAAAAGGAACCGGTAGAGCCAGAGCCGGATCGATTCGTTCTCCCCTATGGCGAGGTGGTGGGGTCATTTTTGGACCAAAACCCCGAGATTTTAGTCTAAAAATGAACCGCAAAGAGAAAAGACTGGCACTGAGAACAGCCATCAACTCTCGGGTAGAAGACATGATTGTGGTTGAAAACTTTGCCGAACAACTGCCCCAACCAAAGACAAAAGAACTAGCTTCAGCTTTAGTTCGTTGGGGGGTAGAACCCAAGCAAAAAGTAGCCCTAGTGTTGATAGACACCGATGACAACGTTTATTTATCCGCACGAAATCTCTCCTTCGTCAAGATTTTGCGAGCAGACAGTTTAAATGTTTACGATTTGCTCAACGCCGATAAAATTGTCATCACCTCTGAAGCCCTAAGCAAAATTCAGGAGGTTTACAATGACTAAATATAATCCCCGTGATCTAGCAGATTTGGTGCTTAAGCCCATTATTACCGAAAAAGCAACCCTGCTACTAGAAGAGAATAAATATGTGTTTGATGTGCTACCAAAAGCCACCAAGCCAGAAATTAAAGCAGCGATTGAAAGCTTATTTGAGGTTAAAGTCACCTCGGTGAACACCATTCGCCCACCCCGTAAAAAGCGTCGTGTCGGTCGATTTATCGGTCATAAACCACTATACAAAAGGGCCATCGTCACTTTAGAAGAAGGGGATAGTATCACACTCTTCCCCGACCTATAAACCCAAAATCAAAACTCAAACTGTAAGTAATAATCATGGGTATTCGTACTTATCGGCCATATACTCCAGGAACGAGACAAGCGTCCGTCTCAGATTTCTCGGAAATTACCAAAACCAAGCCGGAAAAATCACTAACCAGATACAAACACAACAAAAAAGGACGTAATAATCGAGGTGTAATTACCAGTCGTCATCGGGGGGGTGGACACAAGCGTCTGTACCGAATCATAGATTTCAAACGCAGTAAACGTGATATCCCTGCCACAGTAACCGCCATCGAATACGACCCCAACCGCAACGCCCGTATTGCCTTACTGCTTTACGAAGATGGAGAAAAACGCTATATCCTAGCTCCAGCAGGGATTACCGTCGGCACCGAGGTGATCGCAGGGGAAAACTCCCCCTTTGAAATAGGAAATGCCCTACCCCTATACAAAATTCCCTTGGGTACAGAAGTCCATAACGTGGAATTGGTAGCCGGCAAAGGAGGTCAAATGGTGAGGGCGGCAGGTGCGGCGGCCCAAGTAGTAGCCAAAGAAGGAAACTACGTGACCCTAAGACTCCCATCCAAAGAAGTCCGCATGGTTCGCAAAGAATGTTATGCCACCATTGGTCGAGTAGGTAACATCGAAGCCCGTAACCTTAAACTAGGGAAAGCTGGTAGAACCCGTCATTTGGGACGTAGACCCCATGTGAGAGGAAGCGTTATGAACCCAGTAGACCACCCCCACGGCGGAGGGGAGGGAAGAGCTCCCGTTGGTAGAACAGGACCCATGACTCCTTGGGGTAAACCTGCTCTAGGGGCCAAAACCCGTAATAAGAAAAAAGCAAGTTCTCGCTTGATTATACGCCGTCGCCGTTAAAACAATCGAATTAGTTGAAATTATTATGAGCCGCTCCTTAAAAAAAGGCCCTTTTATCGCAGATAGTCTCCTGAGCAAAATTGAAAAACTCAATGAAAAAGGAGATAAACAGGTGGTCAAAACCTGGTCACGGGCTTCCACCATCATCCCTGCCATGATTGGTCACACCATCGCCGTTCACAACGGGAAACAGCACGTTCCCATCTTCATATCCGAGCAAATGGTCGGTCATAAACTGGGAGAGTTTGCTCCAACCCGTACTTTTAGGGGACACTCCAAGAGCGATAAAAAAGCTCGACGATAACCAAAGGCAGTTGGGGAGACAAACGATTATCGAGAATTCTTAATTTAGTTCACCCCATTACCAATAATAAGTTACAGATAAACACAATCATCATGGCAGTTGACACAACCACAGAAGCTAAAGCCATAGCCCGTTACATTCGGATGTCCCCTTTCAAAGTAAGACGGGTACTCGACCAAATTCGAGGCCGCTCTTATCGTGAAGCCCTAATCATCCTCGAATTCATGCCCTATCGGGCCTGCGACCCCATACGGAAACTGTTACGTTCTGCGGCCGCCAACGCCGAGAACAATCAAGGACTCGATCCCGAAACCTTAGTAGTCAGTAAAGCCTATGCCGACGGCGGACCAAGCTTAAGACGCTACCGACCTAGAGCGCAAGGGCGAGCTTATCAAATTCGTAAACCAACCTGTCATATTACCATTGCCGTCGCCCCCGACATAGAAGAGGACTAACAGAAAAATATGGGACAAAAAATACATCCAATCGGTTTTCGTCTGGGCATTACCAAAGACCATAAATCCTGTTGGTACGCCGATAAAAAACGTTATCCCGGACTGTTACAAGAAGATTTAGTGGTTCGGCAATACGTCGAAAAAAATCTTAGTAATGCCGGTATTGCCGATATCCGCATCGAGAGAAAAGCAGATCAAATAGACCTCGCTATTCACACCGCTAGACCCGGGGTGGTGGTAGGTAGAGGAGGCAGCGGCATCGAACAACTCAGGACTGGTTTGCAAAAAGCCCTGGGGGAAAATCGTCAAATCCGCATCAACGTCATCGAAGTTTCTCGGGTAGATGCCGACGCAGCCCTGATTGCTGAGTACATCACCCAACAACTGGAGCGACGGGTATCCTTTCGTCGTGTGGTGCGCCAAGCCATTCAAAGAGCGCAAAGGGCTGAAGTAAAAGGGATCAAAATCCAAGTGGGAGGCCGCTTAAATGGGGCTGAAATTGCTAGAAGCGAATGGGTGAGGGAAGGTCGAGTGCCACTGCATACCCTCAGAGCAGACATTGACTACTGCTATCGCACCGCCCAAACCATTTACGGTATTTTAGGCATCAAAGTTTGGGTTTTTAAAGGGGAGATCATTCCCGGCCAAGAAGAACAAGCTATGGCGGCTCCGGCTCCAACCCCCAGAAAGAAACGTCGCGCCCAACAATTTGAAGACCGTTCTAACGAAGAATAATCAAACATATTTCGAGTTAAATACCATCATTAACCACCCATGTTAAGTCCGAGAAGAACGAAATTCCGTAAACAGCAACGAGGACGTATGAGAGGGTTAGCCCGCCGAGGTAGCACCCTCAACTTTGGCGATTACGCCCTACAAGCAACCGAACCCTGTTGGATCACATCCCGTCAAATAGAAGCAGCCCGTCGTGCCATGACCCGTTACATCAAACGGGGGGGAAAAGTCTGGATTCGCATTTTCCCAGATAAACCTGTCACCATGCGAGCAGCAGAAACCCGTATGGGTTCAGGAAAAGGATCTCCCGAATATTGGGTCGCTGTGGTCAAACCTGGAAGAATCATGTTCGAGTTATCTGGGGTATCTGAACCCATTGCTCGAGAAGCTATGCGTCTAGCTGCTCAAAAACTCCCCATCAAGACCAAGTTTGTTACCCGTAAAGAGGAGTATAACTAAGTATTATGGCACTACCCAAAATAGAAGACGCAAGAAAACTCAACGATGAAGAACTTGTAGAAGAAATACTCGCCACCAAGCGAAAACTCTTCGACCTCCGTTTCCAACAAGCCACTGGCCAATCAGACAACAAACCCCATGAATTCAAGCATACTCGTCATCGGATGGCTCAGTTGCTAACCGTCGAACGAGAAAGACAACTGAACATCAATCAAGCACCCACTACCACAGAGGAAGGATAAAATAACTATGGCTGTTAAAGAAAGAGTTGGGGTAGTAGTTAGCACAAAAATGGATAAAACCGCAGTTGTAGCGGTTGAAAACCGGTCGCCTCACCCCAAATATCGCAAGATTGTCGTCAAAACACGAAAATTTAAAGCACACGACCCCGAAAATCAATGTAGAGAAGGCGATCGTGTCCGCATTCGAGAAACCCGTCCCCTCAGCAAAACCAAACGCTGGGAAATCAAGGACATTTTAACCGCTCATTAAAACCTCTTATTACCACCGTGATTCAACAGCAAACTTATCTAAATGTTGCAGACAATAGTGGAGCGCGTAAACTAATGTGTTTACGAGTTTTGGGAACAGGCAACTGCCGTTATGGAGAAATTGGGGATAAAATTATCGCCGTCGTTAAAGATGCTATTCCCAATATGCCAGTCAAACGCTCTGATATCGTTACTGCGGTTATCGTACGCACCCGTCAGCCAGTTAATCGTGCTAGTGGCATGAGCATTCGCTTTGATGACAATGCTGCCGTCATTATCAACCCTGATGGCAACCCCAGAGGAACCCGTGTCTTTGGTCCTGTGGCCAGGGAATTGAGGGATAAAAGCTATACGAAAATTGTCTCCTTAGCACCGGAGGTACTCTAACATGAGTCAAAAAAAATCTGCCCAAAAACGTTGCAAGATGCACGTTAAAACAGGGGATACAATTCAAGTTATTTCAGGACGAGACAAAGGTAAAGTGGGAGAGATTCTGAGAACTATTCCTACCACCAGTCAAGTAGTTGTTAAAGGAGTTAACGTCCGTACTAAGCACGTTAAACCCCAACAAGAAGGAGAATCTGGTCAAATAAGCACCTTTGAAGCTCCTATCCATAGTTCCAACGTCATGCTCTACTCCACCAAAGAGCAGGTGGCTAGTCGCATCAGTTATACCTTTACGGAAGAAGGTCGTAAAGTTCGAATGCTCAAAAAAACAGGAGAAATTATCGATTAAGGCCTAAATTTTTAGTGCGAGTTCCCTAGAAAGCAACTCATCGATAATAAAGAACATTCCCAACTCCACCCTTCCACCAAGCCAAAACACACAATTTATTTACTCTACCCCTGACCAAGCCCAGGGAAAAGGAAAAATTATCATGGCTCAACCCAGACTTAAAATCTTTTATCAAGAAACCATTGTGCCAAAACTGCAACAGCAGTTTAGTTACACCAACATTCACCAAGTTCCCAAGGTAGTCAAAGTTACCATCAACCGAGGACTGGGAGAAGCCTCCCAAAACGCTAAAGCTCTAGAATCCTCTATCAGCGAACTGGAAACCATTACCGGACAAAAACCCGTGGTTACCCGTGCTAAAAAAGCCATCGCTGGTTTTAAAATTCGTGAAGGAATGCCAGTGGGGGTCATGGTAACCCTTCGCTCAGAAAAAATGTACGCTTTCCTAGATCGTCTTATTAACCTAGCTCTACCTAGAATTAGAGACTTTCGGGGAATTAGTGCCAAAAGCTTCGATGGAAGGGGTAACTATAGCCTTGGTATCCGTGAGCAACTGATTTTTCCCGAAATTGATTACGATACCATCGACCAAATTCGCGGCATGGATGTTTCTATCATTACCACCGCCGGAACCGATGAGGAAGGACGCGCTTTACTCAAAGAAATGGGAATGCCCTTCCGCACCTAATTCATCATTTATTCCATAGGAGAAACCCATCATTCTATAATGGCAACCAACGACATCATCTCAGATATGCTCACCCGTATCCGCAACGCCTGTGCGGTACGCCATCCCACTACCATTGTTCCCACCACCAGAATGACCCGCAGTATCGCTCAAGTTCTTCGAGAAGAGGGCTTTATTGAGGGGTTTGAAGAAGCAGGAGAAGGGGTCAAAAAACACCTTGTTATCTCCCTAAAATACAAGTCTAGAGGGCGGCAGCCTATCATTAACACCCTACAAAGGGTCAGTAAACCAGGGTTGCGAGTATACTCCAATCGCAAAGACTTGCCTCGGGTCCTTGGAGGTATCGGCATTGCCATCATTTCTACCTCTAAAGGGATTATGACAGATAGGGAAGCCCGCCGCCAAAACGTGGGAGGAGAAGTTCTTTGTTACGTTTGGTAACCACCCCATCAACCCCAAAAGGACTCAGTTACAACTCAGTGTCACAGATAACCCATTAAGAAAATGTCTCGTATTGGTAAAAAACCTATTTCCCTGCCCAACAAGGTCACCATCGACATCAAAGGGCAACACATCGCCGTAAAAGGTCCCAAAGGCTCCCTGGAATTGGACTTACCCTCAAAAGTTAAGGTTAACCAAGAGGGGGAAACCGTCCTCGTTGAACGGGAAGACGACTCCCGTACCGCCCGTGAACGCCACGGTCTCTCCCGTACCCTCGTAGCCAATATGATCGAGGGGGTGTCCAAAGGCTTTGAAAAACGTCTCAGCATCCAAGGAGTGGGCTACCGGGCCCAAGCACAAGGAACAAAGTTAACCCTCAACGTCGGCTACAGTAAACCAGTCGAAATGACCATGCCCAAAGGGATTAACATAGCAGTAGAAAACAATACCCAAGTTATTGTCAGTGGAATCGACAAAGCAATCGTCGGTAACACTGCGGCTAAAATTCGTGCCGTTCGCCCCCCAGAACCCTACAAAGGTAAAGGCATTCGCTATGTTGATGAATTTGTCAGACGTAAAGCAGGTAAAGCAGGTAAGAAATAATTATGAAAACAACACGCAGAGATTCCTTAAAACGTCGTCATCGGCGCATTCGCAAGAAAGTCAATGGTACATCCGACTGTCCCCGTTTAGCGGTTTTCCGCTCTAATCACCACATCTACGCTCAAATTATCGATGATGTAGCTCAACATACCCTAGCAGCAGCTTCTACCTTAGAACCGAATTTGAGAAACAGCCTTAGCTCCGGATCAACCTGTGAAGCTTCCGCCGCCGTAGGTAAATTAGTTGCCGAACGGGGCAAAGCTAAAGGTATCGAACAAGTAGTCTTCGATCGCGGTGGTAACCTCTATCACGGTCGTGTTCAGGCCTTAGCCGAGGCCGCCAGGGAAGCAGGATTACAGTTTTAAATCTAATTATATTTTTATTGACACTAAACGGTAATTACTATGGCAAAAAGTCGCAAAAACAACCGAGAAAAAGCAAAAGAAAGCAACTGGCAAGAACGGGTTATCCAAATTCGTCGGGTTAGTAAAGTAGTTAAAGGCGGTAAAAAACTTAGTTTCCGTGCCATCGTAGTGGTGGGCAACGAAAAAGGTCAAGTAGGAGTTGGTGTTGGTAAAGCTGGAGACGTTATCGGTGCTGTTCGTAAAGGAGTGGCCGACGGCAAAAAGCAGCTGATCGACGTTTCTTTGACAAAATCTAGCTCCATCACCCATGTAACCAAAGGAGTGTCTGGTGGAGCCAGAGTTATCGTACGTCCTGCTGCCCCTGGTACAGGAGTAATCGCCGGAGGAGCAGTAAGAACCGTATTAGAACTAGCAGGGCTAAAAAATATTTTAGCAAAGCAACTGGGGTCTAATAATCCTCTTAACAACGCTAGAGCAGTGATTAACGCTCTCGAAGGTCTCCGGACTTTCTCCGAGGTTGCCCAAGAAAGAGGAGTTCCCCTAGAGCATCTTTACACCTAAATAAAGTTTTCTATCCCCAGCAAATGCCATGAGAATACACGAAGTTAGCCCCCAGAAAGGATCGACCAAACGCCGTCGCCGCATTGGTCGCGGTATTTCAGCAGGACAAGGAGCAAGTGGTGGTTTCGGCATGCGAGGTCAAAAATCTCGCTCCGGAACTGGGACTAAGGCAGGGTTTGAAGGGGGACAGATTCCTCTATACCGTCGGATTCCCAAATTAAAACATTTTCCCCTCGTTAATCCTAGTCATTACACCATTATTAACGTGGGTAAACTCAACAGTCTGCCAGCAAACAGCGAAGTTACCCTAGAGAGTTTAATGGAAACAGGATTAATTACTAGCAACGACGGACCTTTAAAAGTATTAGGAGACGGCGAGTTAACTGTTGCCTTAACCGTTAAAGCAACCGCTTTTACCAAGTCGGCACAAGCTAAAATTGAAGGTGCAGGGGGTAGTTGCCAAAACCCATCACAAACCCCATCAACTCCTACAGAAAGCGAATAGGGGACAGGGAATATTCACCTCTCTTTCCGTAGAGAGGCTTGCTTTCCATCGAGTTCCCCTTGGTTGTTACGAACTTGAAACACCGATAAAACCTAATTATCAACTATTAATTGCTTGATAAAATGTCACAATTAATAAAATATCGTTAATCACTGAGGTTACCATTAATGGTTGTCAGTCGAGAAAAAACACCTACAGCACAAGAAACTTTTTTACAAATGGCCCAAGCAGCCGGCCTACGAGGGCGGCTGTTGATTACCATTGGTCTACTAATTTTAATTCGTTTTGGAATTTTTATTCCAATTCCTGGCATCAACCGCACAGAATTTGCTAGAGCTATTAGCAACAGTCCTGTTTTGGGCTTTTTGGATATCTTTACAGGGGGAGGTATTTCTACCCTGGGGATTTTTGCATTGGGTATTCTACCCTTTATTAATGCTTCCATTATTATGCAGTTGTTAACCGCAGCTATTCCTGCTTTGGAAGATTTACAGAAGAACGAAGGGGAGGCAGGAAGACGGAAAATTTCCCAAATTACCCGTTATGTGGCTGCTGGTTGGTCTGTAATTCAAAGCACAGCCATTACCATCGGTTTACTACGACCATATGCTTTAGGAGACCCCTTTTGGTTCGTTCCTGAAACCGTTTTAGCCCTAACCGCCGGTTCCATGTTCGTAATGTGGGTATCGGAGTTAATTACAGAAAGGGGTATCGGGAACGGCGCATCTTTGTTGATTTTTGTCAACATTGTGGCCAGTTTACCCCGAACCCTCGGACAAACCATCGATTACGCCCAAACTGGTGGCAGACAAGCCGTGGCACAGGTGGTTATCCTCTTGTTAGTCTTTTTGGTGATGATTGTGGGTATTGTCTTTGTTCAAGAAGGAACAAGACGTATTCCTATTATCTCAGCCCGTCGTCAAGTAGGGCGGAAACTTTACCGAGAAAGAACCAGTTATTTACCCCTAAGGCTGAATCAAGGAGGGGTAATGCCGATTATTTTCGCTTCTGCTGTGCTGATTTTGCCTCAGTCTTTATTGAGCTTTGTTAGTAATCAAGAAAGCGTCAGTCCCGTTGCCCAGGCATTGATTGCAGTAACCAATGCTTTGAGTCCTGGAAGTTGGGCTTATGTAGGGGTTTATTCCTTGTTAATCCTATTTTTTAGCTATTTCTACGCTTCTTTAATCGTTAACCCAGAAGATGTGTCGAAAAACCTCAAGAAAATGGGTTCTAGCATACCCGGTATTCGTCCTGGGGAAAAAACCAAGCAATATCTCGAAGGGGTACTCAATCGGCTCACTTTTTTAGGGGCGATCTTCTTGAGTTTTGTAGCCACTGTTCCTACTTTGGTCGAAAGGGCAACTCAAGTCTCCACATTCCAAGGATTGGGGGCAACCTCTTTACTTATTTTAGTGGGGGTAGCCATCGACACGGCAAAACAAATTCAAACCTACGTCATCTCTCAACGCTATGAGGGAATGATCAAACAGTAAGATATGGGGGTTAAGGAGTCTAGAATTTCCTTGACTCTACCCCATAGGAACCAACACATCTAACAACCAAAACATTATGAGTACAGGGAAGGGATTGATTTTTTTGGGTCCTCCCGGTTCAGGAAAAGGCACCCAAGCGCAAGAATTGTCAAAAGAATTTAAGATTCCTCACATTTCCACAGGAGAAATGTTGCGAGAAGCGATCGCTAGACAAACCTCTTTAGGACAAAAAGCCCAAGGTTATATGGATAAGGGGGAATTAGTTCCTGATGAATTATTATTGGGTTTAATCGAAGAACGTTTAAAGGAGGAAGATGCTCAAAACGGTTGGATTCTAGACGGGTTTCCTCGTAACGTTGCTCAAGCTGAATTTTTAGACAAGTTACTCCATAAATTAGCCAAGTTTTCCGAACAAGCGATTAATTTAGACGTTCCAGACCCAGTGATTATTGAGCGCTTGTTATTACGAGGGCAAAAAGAAGGGCGAAAAGACGATAACGAAGAGACCATTCGCCGTCGTTTAGAAGTTTACCGAGAAAAAACCCAGCCAGTGCTTGACTATTATCGTCAAGAAAACAAACTATCTTCCGTTGATGGTAACCAACAACTGGAAGAAGTCACCAAACAACTCAAAGCAATGGTAACTTGAAAAAAGTGCTAAATTCGGTAAAAAGTCAAGAGCAATTAGGAGGTTTGCTAAGATATGTAAGGGAAAGTTGCTAGAAAACCCTTTTTTACGGTGCGTAACCTTCGGCCATAGTCTGGGTTTAGTATTTCCTAATTATACTATTTGAGGCAGAAAATTGTGTCAAAACAAGACTTAATAGAAATGGAAGGAACTGTAACGGAGTCCCTTCCCAACGCGATGTTCCGAGTGGATCTTGACAACGGGTTTAATGTTTTAGCCCATATTTCTGGCAAAATCCGCCGTAACTACATTAAAATTCTGCCAGGTGATCGGGTCAAAGTAGAATTAACCCCCTACGATCTCACCAAAGGCAGAATTACCTATCGGCTCAAAGGGAGTAAAAAGTAAGATGTTATGGGGAAAAAACCTTCCACCCATTAAAGCTTAAAGGACTCTCTAGGCTGACATAAATAAGCAAATTTTGCTATAATAATAGGCTGGCAGTACTGCTGTAAAAAAATCCATGAAAGTTAGACAATTAGTCAAAAAAATGTCGCGTCATAGGGCGAAGGTGAAGAGCCATGATACTTTGTGTTAATTCAAGACACAAGCAACGTCAGGGTTAAAGTGGCATCTTCTCAACGTTATCACAACATTAGGCTAACAAGAACAAGCTCAGAGGAAAAACAAAAGTGGCAAGGATATCCGGTGTTGACCTACCAAGAGATAAAAGAGTCGAAATTGGCTTAACTTATCTTTACGGTATTGGTCTATCACGATCTCAAGAAATTCTAGCAGAAACCGGTGTCAACCCCGACATCCGTGTGCGAGACTTAAGCGACGAAGACGTAACCAAGTTACGGTCTTACATCGAAAGTAACTATCAAATCGAAGGGGATCTCAGACGATGGGAAGCAATGAACATCAAGAGATTAGCCGATATTGGTACCTATAGAGGCCGTCGTCATAGGCAAGGACTTCCTGTTAGAGGACAACGGACAAGAACCAATGGCCGTACTCGTCGCGGTAGACGACTAACCGTTGCAGGGAAGAAAAAAGCCCCCTCCAAGAAATAATCAGCACCCATTGACAACCGATCAATTAGAGACAAATTTCAGTGAAAGACTATGGCGCGACCAACTAAAAAAGGCGGACCTAAAAAACAAAAGAAAAACGTTCCTAACGGAGTGGCTCACATTCAATCCACTTTCAACAATACCATCGTTACCATTTCTGACACAAAAGGGGATGTGGTTTCTTGGTCGTCGGCCGGGGCCAGTGGCTTCAAGGGAGCAAAGAAAGGTACTCCCTTTGCGGCTCAAACCGCAGCGGACTCCGCCGCTCGTCGAGCTATCGACCAGGGAATGCGGCAAATAGAAGTGATGGTAAGCGGACCTGGGGCTGGTCGAGAAACAGCAATACGTGCTTTACAAGGGGCAGGATTAGAAATAACCCTAATTCGAGACGTTACCCCCATCCCCCACAATGGCTGTCGTCCCCCCAAACGACGACGGGTTTAGCCAAAGTCTGTTGTCACACTATGAGCAATTAGACGTTAAGACAGACACAATCAGGGTGTCTGGGAGGCATTTGACAATGAAGGGAGGTCACTAAACGTGGCGCAGTTTCAAATTGAGTGTATAGAATCTAAGACTCAGAAAAATCAGAGTCAATATAGTAAGTTTGTTCTAGAACCCCTAGAACGAGGTCAGGGGACGACCGTTGGCAACGCCCTAAGACGGGTGTTACTAGCTAATTTAGAAGGGGCAGCAGTAACTGCGATTCGTATTGGCGGGGTAAACCACGAATTTGCAACCATTCCTGGGGTCAGAGAAGATGTCTTAGAAATCATGTTAAACATGAAAGAGATCGTCATCAAAAGCTATACCGAGCAACCCCAGATCGGTCGCTTAGTAGCCACAGGGGCAGCCCATGTAACAGCAGGCCAATTCGATTTACCTTCAGAAGTAGAAGTCGTCAACCCCACCCAACCCATTGCTACCTTAACAGAGGGAGCAAAATTAGAGATGGAATTTCGCATAGAAAAAGGTATTGGTTACGTACCAGTGGAAAGGTCCAACGACGAACCCACTACCCTCGACTTCTTACAAATCGATGCTGTGTTTATGCCGGTAACCAAAGTAAACTACAGTGTAGAGAGTATTCGTGGGGAAGACGGAGAAGCGATGGATCGTCTCATGCTTGAGATTTGGACGAATGGGAGTTTTAACCCCAAAGAAGCCCTATCTAAAGCAGCAGACATCTTAGTGGATTTATTCAATCCTCTCAAAGACCTCAACCAACTCGAAACAACTGTTCCTGAGTATCCAGACGAAGAAAATCCTCAAAGTCAAATTCCCATCGAAGAGTTACAGTTATCGGTAAGGGCTTATAATTGCTTAAAACGGGCGCAAATCAATACCGTAGCCGATTTATTGGATTATAGTCAAGAGGATCTCTTAGAAATTAAGAACTTTGGGCAAAAATCGGCTGAAGAAGTCATTGAAGCACTACAGGATCGTTTAGGGATCACTTTACCCCAAGAAAAAGCGAAAGCTTGATACTCAATTAAGTACAAAAGTTCTATTATATTAGGGAGGAAAAACAACCATGCGTCATCGGTGTCGTGTCCCTCAGTTGGGCAAACCCGCCGACCAAAGAAAAGCTCTATTGCGATCGCTGGCAACAGAGTTGATTCGTCACGGTCAAATCAAAACAACAAAAACCCGCGCCAAAGCGGTTCGTTCCGAAGTAGAACGGATGATCACCTTAGCCAAGGATGGATCATTGGCCGCTAGACGTAGAGCCATAAGTTATCTTTACGATAAAAATCTGGTTCACGCTTTGTTTGCCGATGCTCCACAACGCTACGGTAACCGCAAAGGAGGTTACACCCGTATTGTACGGACGATCCGCCGTCGGGGAGATAACGCAGAAATGGCCATCATCGAGTTAACCTAAGACCTGCAAACGGTAGTCAGGTTTGTTTATGGACAGTTTAAAACCACAACCCCACCAGAAAAGAGTTGCCCTGGTAATTCAATATCAGGGAAGTGGTTTTCATGGTTGGCAAAGACAACCAAACCAGCGCACTGTCCAAGAAGACATCGAAACCACTATCACCGAGGTTTTAGGCTACCATACCCCTATCCACGGGGCAGGTAGAACCGATGCTGGGGTTCATGCTGCAGCTCAAATCGCCCATTTCGACTACACCAGTCCCATTCCTCCCCAACAATGGGCAAATATTTTGAACCACAGACTGCCTGATGATATCCTAATCCGAGGGTCACAGGCAGTTCCTCTAACTTGGCACGCACGATTTTCGGCCCTATGGCGACGTTATCGTTACAGTTTCTACACCGATAAATGTCCCAATTTGTTTGTTAAACCTTTTAGTTGGCACTATTACTATGAGCCTCTAGACGTGGAGTTAATGCAAAAAGCCTTAAATCCTTTATTGGGTCAACACCATTTAGCGGCCTTTCGTCGTGCAGGTTCTCACCGTAATCATTCTTGGGTGGAAGTCCAAGACACTCAGTGTTATCGTCAAGGACCCTTTATTCATCTAGAAATCCAAGCCAACGGCTTTTTATACGGGATGGTACGGTTATTGGTGGGGATGTTAGTGGAAGTGGGAAGCGCAAAGCGATCGCTAACCAACTTTGCCGACATTTGGCAAAACCAACGGCGGGAACAAGTTAAATATTCTGCTCCAGCAAAGGGTTTATGTTTATTAAGGGTCGGTTATGCCGATTTTCCCTTATCTTCTGATATTTGGTTTGATACTCAACCTTTGTTTATGTTTAAAAACCATGAAAACTCGAAAACAAAGGAAATGGTAACTTAATCTCTAAAATTGTTGTTTTTTGAGCCAAATAAAAACCTAATTAATCTTTTATTTCTTAACTATCCATGACCAAAACAATCACACCATCACCAGATATAATTGACAAAAAATGGTATGTCATAGACGCAACCGACCAGCGTTTAGGACGACTCGCTTCTGAAGTGGCTAGAATTTTACGGGGCAAAAATAAGCCTGTTTATACTCCCCATATGGACACAGGGGATTTTGTGATCGTAATTAACGCCGAAAAAGTAGTAGTCACTGGTCGCAAAAGTACCCAGAAACTATACCGTCGCCACTCCGGTCGCCCGGGAGGGATGAAGGTAGAAACCTTCGACAAACTGCAACAACGAATTCCTGAGAGAATTATCGAAAAAGCTGTTAAAGGGATGCTACCGAAAAACGCTCTGGGTCGTCAACTTTTTACTAAGTTGAAAGTATATCCAGGACCAAACCATCCTCACCAAGCTCAACAACCCGAAGAATTAACCCTAAATACTGTTCCAAACGGAGATAAATAATGCAAGCAACCGAAAACAAAGATAAAGTAGTCTATTGGGGAACCGGTCGCCGTAAATCAGCAACCGCCAGAGTTCGTCTCGTTCCTGGTAGTGGCGAAATCGTCGTCAACAAAAAACCAGGACATATCTATTTCAATCGTCTCCCTAACTACATTCAAGGCATCAAAGCCCCTCTCGAAACGTTAGGATTAGAAAATGATTACGATATCCTAGTTAATGCTCACGGAGGTGGTTTAACAGGTCAAGCAGATGCAGTTAAACTAGGAGTAGCTAGAGCATTATGCGAGTTAGCCCCAGAGAATCGTCCTCCCCTAAAAGCAGAGGGTTACTTAACCCGTGATCCCCGTGCTAAAGAACGGAAGAAATACGGCTTACACAAGGCTCGTAAGGCCCCTCAATACTCTAAACGATAAATTTTTTAGACCGAACAAGGAGATAAACACTATGGCAAAACCTGAAATTCATCCCACTTGGTATCCCGAAGCAAAGGTTATTTGTAACGGAGAAGTTGTTATGACGGTGGGATCGACTCAACCCGAGATCAATGTAGAAGTTTGGTCAGGCAATCATCCTTTCTACACCGGAACCCAGAAAATTATTGATACGGAAGGACGGGTTGATCGTTTCCAAAAACGTTACGCTATGATTGGCAAAAAAAGCAAGAAAAAAGCCGACGAAACAGATGGTTCCGAAAAATAGCGGCCAAGACAACATTTTTGACCCAGCAGAATTTCTGCTGGGTTATTCTTTATTAACTGTCAGTAAACAGTGAAAAATAAACTTAATTAATAACTGGTAACTGAGTAACTAGATGAGAGGAATATTATGGCTGAATCCTATTTATTAGAAAAATTACAATCCGTTGAACAAACTTATCAAGAATTAACCCGTCGTTTGGCTGATCCTGATATTGCCACTAACCCCGATGAACTACAACGGGTGGCTAAAGCACGAGCATCTTTGGAAGAAACGGTCAATACTTACGAGAATTGGAAACAAACCCAAGAGGAAATCAAAGGGGCAAAACAAATCGTTAAAGAAGCTAGTGGCGATCCCGAAATGAGGGAGATGGCAGCTATGGAGGTAAGAGAATTAGAAGAAACCCTAGAACAACTAGAGGAACGGTTAAAAATCCTTTTATTACCTCGTGATCCCAATGATGATAAGAATATCATGTTAGAAATTCGCGCTGGTACTGGTGGGGATGAGGCCAGTATTTGGGCTGGAGATTTAGTGAGAATGTACTCTCGTTACGCTGAGTCCCAAAGATGGAGTGTTAAACTGGTGAGCGAGTCTCTGGCAGATATGGGAGGTTTTAAGGAGGCTATTCTGGAAATCACTGGGGATCAGGTTTATAGTAAGCTCAAATTTGAAGCAGGGGTTCATCGAGTACAACGGGTTCCCGTAACCGAAGCAGGGGGACGGGTTCATACTTCTACTGCTACAGTGGCTATTATGCCAGAAGTGGATGAGGTAGAAATTAAAATCGATCCTAAAGATATTGAAATGACCACCGCACGATCTGGGGGGGCTGGTGGACAAAACGTTAACAAGGTGGAAACAGCAGTGGATTTAATGCACAAACCCACTGGTATTCGTATTTTTTGTACTGAGGAGCGATCGCAGTTGCAAAACCGTGAACGGGCGATGCAAATTTTACGGGCTAAGCTATATGAAGCGAAGTTACGGGAACAACAAGAAGCGGTGAGTTCTATGCGGCGATCGCAGGTAGGTACGGGATCTCGTTCTGAAAAAATCCGTACTTATAATTACAAGGATAATCGGGTTACTGATCATCGTTTGAGTCAGAATTTTGCTTTAGTAGGAGCATTAGAAGGGGATATTGATAATATTATTGAGTCTTGTATTTCTCAAGATCAACAAGAACGTTTGGCTGAGTTGGCTAATTCTCCTGAAACGGCTGATTCTATTACTTAACAGTTAACAGTTATCAGTTTTTTAGTTATTGAAGGGGAAAAAATGACTATTATTCAATGTCTTCATACAGCTATTTTAGTGTCTGATTTAGAAAAGGCAGAACACTTTTATGGTAACATCTTAGGCTTAGAAAAGGTTGAACGCCCTTTGAAATATGCCGGCGTTTGGTATCAAATTGGTGATTATCAAATTCATTTAATGGTGCATTCTGGGTTTAATTTTAGTTTATCTAATCAAGAAAAATGGGGACGTAATCATCATTTTTCTTTGGGAACTGATAATCTTAACGATATCATTAATCGTCTAGAAAGTTATGGTTATCCTGTACAAATGAGTCAGTCTGGTAGATCTGCTTGCTTTACTAAAGATTTTGATGGCAATGTCGTCGAAATTAGTCAGTTATAATACAGCAATTTTGGACAATATAAGGGACAAAAAGTTATCACTTTATTGCTTTAATTATTCACCATTTTTAGTAGCAACACCTTGATACATATACCCGGCAATTTTTGGTGTATCTTCGGCATAAAACTCTTCTATTTGAACCTGATTAAATTGAGCTTCAATTAACTGTTTGATATTACGGTTTAAGTGACAACCATCAGCAATTATTTTTTGCAGAGGAGTTAACCTATTTTGCCAAATTTGAATTGAATCTTCATTACTTAATCCGTGTTCAATAAAATAGAATTTTTTTCCTGATTTCAAGACACGATAGATTTCTGATAATGCTTGTTCGATATTAGGAATACTACACAATGTCCAGGTACTAACTACCGCATCAAAACTACGATCATCCATCGGTAAATTTTCTCCTCCTAAGACTTTATTCTCTACAGGGATAATACTCGATTCAATCCTTTTTTTAGCATAACGATTCATGCCTTGATTGGGATCGATAACTGTTAATTTAGTCACTGTCTCAGGATAATAAGCAAGATTTAAACCGGTACCAAAACCAATTTCTAAGACTTCTCCTGAGATGTTTTTTAATAATTTCCGTCTATACTCAGAAAAGGGAGAACCAGACATCATTAATTCGATCCCGTAGGGAAAAATAACATCAGAATAAAAACCCATTCAAATTCCTCCTAAATTAAAATTTTAGCTACTTCTAAATCGAAATAAACTTTGTTTGGTAAATTACCTTTGACAAGGGTAAATTCATGATGAGGTTCCCCTAAATGATTTAAAACTAAAGTAGCTAGAGAAAAATCTTGATTTCTGGTGTAGTCGTGGAGAGTAATTATTGTTTTTAAATTAGCTCCAGAAGAAGCTTGTAACCCGTGAAAAGAATCCTCAAAAACTAGACATTCTTCTGGTTTTAAATCCATATTTTTTAAGACATAGTTATAAATATCAGGGGATGGTTTTTTATGAGGAACAATATCTCCTGCTGCAATCACTTCAAACCAATTAGTGTCTAAGTGTTTTTCCAATAAAGCTAAGGCATTGGGTAACGCACTAGTGGTAGCGATCGCTAATCTTATTTTCTCATTATAAGCTTCTTCGATTAAACGTTTTACACCTGGACGTAGACGAATATCTCCTGATGATAATAGGTCACGATAATGACTTGTTTTTGCTCGATGAAGTTGCGGTATTAGACTATCTAAATTGTCCTTCACATCTGGATGATATTGTTGTAGATAATATTTAATTCTTTCTTTTCCTCCTGAGATTTCTAATAACTTACCGTAAAGACTTTCTGACCAGTACCAGTCTAAATCTGCCTCAGCAAAAGCACGATTAAAAGCGATTCTATGACCATCCCTTTCTGTTTCTGCTAGGGTACCATCCACATCAAAAATTAGAGCTTTTAGCTGTCCCATAATGAGTATTATTTGATAAAAAGTTTGGGCAATAGTGGAGTAATATGGGGAAAATCAACTAGTAAATTATAGTTGATTTTCCCCATAGATTCTCCCGTTAATGATTAAAGTCCATCAACCACGGGATGGAAATAGAAAGCCAAACCAATCACCGCATAAGTTGCTAACAATAAGGTTCCTTCCAACCAGTTAGAACGACCATCAGAACTAATAGAATTAGTAATTAACACCGCCACAGCTACAGCTACTAATTCAAAAGGATTAAAATCTAAATCCATTGGTTGACCTAAAAGCCAACCAGCAATAACTAAAACCGGAGCAACAAATAGAGCGATTTGTAAACTCGATCCTACCGCCACCGACATAGATAAATCCATTTTATTTTTCATGGCAACAGTAACAGCAGTGGCGTGTTCTGCCGCATTACCCACAATAGGTAATAAAATGACTCCAGTAAATAAAGCAGTCAAACCTAAAGACGAGGTAGCTTCTTCTAAGGAATCTACCAGTAGTTCTGATTCTACGGCTACCCCAAGAGTCACCAAGAGAAGAATTATTACCCACTTACCAACATTAATGTTATGTCCTTCTTCTTCCGTTGTTTCATCTTCAGCCGCAACACCAACATCGTAGAGGTAAGCATGGGTTTTCATGGAAAATAATAAAGTTAACCCGTAAACCAAAATCAAAACAATAGCTACAGCAACGGATAAATTTTGTAGGGTTTGTTCCTCAATGCCGGTAGAAGTGTACTGTACTGCTGTGGGTAATAAGATAGCGATAACAGCTAAATTCATCGAAGAAGCATTCAAGCGGGCTGCTACAGACTGAAACTCCTGTTCTTTGTACCGTAGTCCTCCCAACAACATAGAAAAACCCACTACCAACAATAAATTACCAATAATAGAACCTGTAATCGTTGCCTTGACTACACCAATTAAACCTTCTTTCAAAGCTACAAAAGCCAAGATTAATTCTGTAGCATTGCCAAAAGTTGCATTAAGTAAGCCTCCTAAATTTGGACCAACCACTACAGCGATTTCTTCTGTAGCTTGGCCCATAAAAGCTGCTAATGGCACAATAGCTAAGGCTGCCATGATAAAGGTAAGGGTTGCCCCCCATTCTAGGTACTGAGATCCCAGAGACAAAGGGATGAAAATCAATAGAACTGACAGAATAGCACTTTTATTCAACATGGTTGTCCTCAGGGATAAGTTGCGATCTTCGAGTCCGCTTTTTAGTTTAGGCGATGGAAGAACTTGACATCTTCTCGTAATGTAAAGTTATATGATAAAACTATGGCAATGCTTTAGAAATAATTAAGGTACACTCATGAGTCAAGCTAACTCCCAACATCCCGAGGACAGAAAAAGAAAACCGTTGCCTGTTGTTGTCTATGAGCCAGAAAGTCGTGTTAGGCATCCCATTGAATTTATAAAACAAATGTGGTTTGATTTGCTTGCTTCTCGTGAATTGGCGCAGCAGTTATTTCAACGAGACATTCAGTCTCAATATCGTCAATCCATACTCGGCATATTATGGATTTTTATTCCTCCTATAGTCACAGCGTTGGGTTTAACCCTTCTCAGAAAAACAAACGTTTTAAATGTAGGAGAAACACCCATCGCCTATCCGGTATTTGTTGCCTTGAGTATGACTCTCTGGCAAACTTTTATTCAAACATTCAACAATACTATGGGAGCGGCTCGAAGTGCCAAAGGAATGCTTAAAAAATTGAATGTTCCTCCAGAAGCTTTTGTCCTCTCAAAGTTGGCACAAACATTATTTAATTTTCTCATTCAATTAATTCCTATTGTTTTCTTATTTGTCTTTTTTAAGGTGGGAGTGAGTTGGACGATTATCTTAGCACCGGTTGCTTTCATTCACTTAGTAATGTTGGGGACAGGATTTGGCTTAATTTTAGCCCCCTTTTCCTGCCTGTATGGTGATGTTAATAAAGGAATTGGTTTTGTAACTCGCCTCTGGATATTTGTCACTCCTGTTATTTATCCTCAGCCAAGAGAGGGAATCTGGGCAGTTTTAGTAGCCATTAACCCGGTTACACCCCTCTTAGTAACAACAAGAGACTTGATAACAACTGGAGACATTACCGATGTCTCTGGGTTTTGGATTGCTAGTGGTATAGCTATAATAACTACTCTTTTTGGATGGGTATTTTATCGCTTATCCATACCATTTTTGGTTGAAAGGGCTTAAGTAACTTTCTAATAATTATTCTTGATGAGGCAACCTGAAATCAACTAAAATAATAGGCTGGACTTAAAAAACCCAAACTTAGACCCAAGTAGGGTAATTTATTTCACCAAAGTATTGACGATAGGGAGAATTTTGTGACAGTCAGAGTTCGTATCGCCCCAAGTCCCACAGGGAATCTACACATAGGAACCGCCAGAACCGCCGTTTTTAACTGGTTATTTGCGCATCATTGTCAAGGTCAGTTTATCCTCAGAGTCGAAGACACTGACAAAGAGCGATCTCGGTCCGAATACACAGAGAATATTAAGTCAGGACTAGCCTGGTTAGGTTTGACCTGGGATGAAGGGCCATTCTTTCAAACCCAACGTCTCGATCTTTATCGTCAAGCTATTCAAACCCTACTAGATAAAGGCTTTGCCTATCGTTGTTATTCTACCCCGGAAGAGTTAGAACAAATGCGAGAGGCTCAAAAAGCCAAAAATCAGGCTCCTCGTTACGATAACCGTCATCGTCATCTCACGGAAGAACAGCGTCAGGCTTTTGAGGCAGAAGGCCGAAAATCGGTCATTCGTTTCATAATCGACGATGATCGCGAAATTGTTTGGCAGGATCTGATCCGAGGTAAAGTCACTTGGAGAGGAAGTGATCTCGGTGGAGACATGGTTATCGCTCGTGTTGCCGATGATCCTCAGCAATCTTTTGGGCAACCCCTATACAATCTAGCTGTTGTGGTGGATGACATGGACATGAAAATTAGCCACGTCATCCGAGGAGAAGATCATATTGCCAACACTGCTAAACAAATCCTCTTGTACGAGGCTTTTGGGGCAACAGTTCCAGACTTTGCTCACAGTCCTCTAATTTTGAACCAGGAAGGACGAAAACTATCAAAACGAGATGGGGTAACTTCAATCGATGACTTCCGCCAAATGGGCTTTTTACCCCAAGCTTTGACAAACTATATGACCTTATTGGGATGGACTCCTCCGGACTCCACGGAAGAAATTTTTGCTTTGACAGAGGCAGCCCAACAGTTTACTTTGGAACGGGTTAATAAAGCCGGGGCGAAGTTTGATTGGGACAAGCTGGATTGGATTAATAGCCAATATTTACATAAAATGTCAGGGGAAGAATTAGTTGATTTATTGCTTCCTTACTGGCAACAAGCAGGTTATCCCATCGATATAGGGAGCGATCGCCCTTGGTTAGAACAAATGGCTACTCTTATCGGTCCAAGTCTAACTCGTTTGAGCGATGCAACCAAAGAAAGTGTGTTATTGTTTGGTGAAACCGTTGACTACAGCGAAGAGGCAATGGCTCAAATTAAACAAGAAGGAGTTAAAGATATCTTAAAAGCGGTTTTAGAAGGGATTGGGGAATCTTCGCAGTTGACAGAAGGGGAAGTGAAAGACAACATCAAACAGGTGACTAAAACCTTTAAAGTAAAAAAAGGTTTGGTGATGCGATCGCTTCGCGCTGGTTTGATGGGTGAACTACACGGACCAGACTTAATTCAATCTTGGCTTTTACTAAATCAAAAAGGATGGGATAAAACTCGTCTGATTCATTGCTTAGATGTATGTTGACGCAATAGAAGGTGCAAAAAGTTTTATAACGTTTCTCACACTCATGAGGTACACCCAATATTTAGGTTATAACTCCTGACTCCTGTGCGATAGCGCCGGAACGGAGTGAGTAACTCCTGACTCCTGACTCCTGACTCCTAAAACTAGAAAAATTTGTACCTCACAAGTATGGGAACTGCTATAGTTTTATACTAAAAACAATTTGCAGTTTACTCGATAAAAATAATTGATTGGTCAACTTGTTTAGTCTCAAGATTGATTAGAAAATGGTATCAGTTTAAAGAGTGCCTTTTTCTTTAGTTTTGGTTTCACAAAATCCTTGAGACTAGCAAGCACTAAATTCCAGAAATATCCATACTGAGGGTACAATTTAACCAGAAAACACTCGGCTAAAACATAACGCCGATTAGTGTTGGTGTAATTAAATTCTGGAGGGTTGTTCTCTGTCCTAAATTGTTCAGGAAAGGGTAGAATATGGCCGATAATATCCCCTCGTTTAGCGAAACCTTTTGCGTACAATCTAGCTTGCATTCCTAGACCAAGCAGTCGATCAGAACACCAAAAAGGGACGTATTTGAAAGGACCTAACAAGGTAAACAATTTTACCGTATCATTGATTTGCTCTTGAACTAAACTATTTTTCCAAACTTTTTTATCAAAATTCTCTTGATGAGGTCCATGATGATCTTTACGTTCCCTAATCAAACAGAGCCAATCTAGTTTATTTTCTAGAGGAGAAATAGGAATTTCTTGTAAAGTCTCTTCTGTGGGTAAATGACGATCTTCCCCTTTTCTCACCTGAATATTTTCTATATCAGTAAAAGGTTGCCATTCTTCTAGTAATTTTTCTGGTTTTCCATAGGGGTAAGTCTTTTGTCTAAGTTTAAATAGGTAGCTATTGGGAAATGTTTGAAAATATTCCAGGACAACTTCTTCTATTTTCGGATGTAAATATTCATCGCAATTAATGGATAAAACATAGGTTCCTGAAGCATTTAGTAAAGCAGTAATTCGTTGTACAACTTCTCCTCTAATTGCATTAGTAATTTGACGAATACGAGGATCATTATTACTAAGTAAAGGGACTTCAGGGGGATAAACTAAAATAAATTCAACATTACCTTCAACTTTTGCTAATGTTTCTATCCATATTTGGGGAACATTGTCCCGCATTGGAATAATAACTGATAAGGTGGGTTTTGTCATATTAGTTAATATATAGAATACAATTAATTATTTAATAGATTTTATAAAATTTATACATTAAAATATAAGTCTTGTCAAGAAATCAAACCCTTAATAATTTGTGATCGTTGAATTAATCATTGAAAATACTGTATTAAAATATGAAAAATTAACAATGGCATCGTTGGGTTTCTTTAATCTTTGACCTGGAGTCTATGGAAAAAATATTGTATTTTTTCTAGCATGATTGAAACCACCCACCTCATCACGTAAAGCTTAAACAATGAACAATCTAGTTAAGAATTTCTTCAAGTTTTCTGTATTAATTGCAGCTGTGTTATTTTGTCTGGGTTTTTCTTCACCTAGCGTAGAAACATCAACAATTTCTCCCAATTTTTCTCAAGGAATTCAGTATCTAAGACAAGAAAGTTACCAAAAAGCTATTGTTGAATTTACGAGAGTAATTAATAATAAGAATCGGTGGATGGCTTCTGCTTATAACAATCGCTGTTTAGCTCATTTACAGCTAAACAAGAATCTAGCTGCCAAAAGAGACTGCGAAGAAGCTTTACGGATGAATTCGGATAACGTTGAAGCCTATCTTAACAAGGGATTAGCGGATTATAGACTGGAAAACTACACTCAATCTTTGGTTGCTTATCAAGAAGTTATCAAACGCCAAAAAGATGATTATCGTGCTTATTATAATCTTGGACTAACCCATTTTAAATTGGGTAATTATGAGGAAGCTTTAGATAGTTACAATTGCGCTTTAGAAAGGGATAAAAATAGTTCCTCTGAGCATAAAACCGTGATTTATTACGATCGTGCCTTGGCTCATGTAAAACTAGAAGACTTTCCTCGAGCGATCGCTAATCTTACCCATGTTCTTGTTTTAGATCCACAAGAAGAACACGCTTATTATCAACGGGGTTATGCTTATCAAAGATCAGGGGATTATAAGGCAGCTTTCCAAGATTTTACAGAGGCAATTAAGTTAAATCCTCAGTTAACAAGTGCCTATATTAATCGAGGAATTTCTGCTGCGGTTTTAGGATTTCAAGACATTGCTTGGCAAAACTTTAAAATCGCTCTCAATCAGTTTCAGCAACAAAATAATCAGATAGGTTACAACAGAACCCTTAGTTTAATGCGTAAATTTAAACAAGTTACTTCTAATACTAATCAACCTCCTGTTGGTTAGTAAGATAAATAATGGGAAATTGGTTTATTGTTTCCAATTTGTGCAAATTTTACACAATTGACCTGATGCTATCTGTTTTCAAATGGAACAGATAGCTAATTCATTTGTTTAATAATTAATTCACTAATATTTTGACTTACTAATTGATCGCCTAAAGGACTTAGATGAATATGATCTCGATATAAATCATCAATATTTTCCTGTTTAGTAAAGATAGATATAAAATCGATAAACGGCACATTATTGCTATCTACCCATTCTTGTAAGCGTTTTCTAGCAACTTTTTCGTAATCTTTAGGTTCGGGGTTCATTTCTCGTTTTAGAGGGGTTAAAACCATCATAAATTGACTCTTATTTTCCGTTGCGATCGCTTTCATTTTTTCAATCGCTTCTAAATTAAATCCCACCCGATCGCCTCTTTCTCCCATTACTTTATCCATTCCTGGAATGTCCTGATTACGATAAAATACTTTCTCTAAAATTTCTTCTATGGCTAAAATGGGTTGTTGATCGGGATAATTGATATCTTTTCCTACTCTTAAAGAAGTAGGGTTTGTTGCAAACAAATCGTCCGTATTAATAATTAAAAGGATTATTTGAGAATCAAAAATACCAAACTGCTTTAAATAGGCCAATTGATTTCTTGGACCCCAAGAGTTTGCAGAAGCGTTTAAAATTTCTACTTTTTGTGATAGCTTTTCTGCAATTTGTTGTTGTGCTAATGCGGAAATAGTTTCTTTTTGATCTGTCCACCAAGCTCCATTAACAATAGAATCTCCGATAAAAAAAAGCCTTATAGTATCTTTTAAAGGACTGTTTTCAATCCTTTCAGTTCTCATAGAATATTGATTAATAATTGTTGATTTTCCAAGACGGCGGAGGTTTTGATTAGGAGCTAATAAATAGCCAATTTCATCGTCTGCAATATAAATCGGGCGTTTACCCAGTCCTAAAAATAGTCTTAAACCACTTTCGAGAATGAGTAAACTAACAACAATAACACCGAAGCAAAGTAAGACAATTTTCATCAGTTTGATAATAAATAAAGTTGTTTTCTTTCGGGATACATAAGTTAATTGATTGCGCTACGGTGACAACGCTTCTTCTAGAGTAGATAGAGGAATTGAGCCTGGTAAAAAGCGATCGTTAAAAACAAATAAAGGAGTTCCTCGAATTCCAATTTTTTGAGCCAGTTGCATATCTTTAGCTATGGCCAAATCAGCCTTTTTGCTACGACGATCTTCTTCAAATTTCTCCATATCAAGATTCAAGTTATTGGCAATTTCAATGTACAATTCTTCTCCTAACCTATCTGGTTTCTCAAACAAATTATCATAATATTCCCAAAATTTTCCCTGTTGTTTGGCCGCCCAAGATGCTTTAGCTGCGGGTATTCCTTGGGGGTGAATATTGCTTAAAGGGAAATGTTTATAAACTAGGGTAACGTCATCGTGAGCAGCGACAAATTCCTTGACGGTTTCGTAAGCTTGACGACAATAAGGACATTGAAAATCAGAAAATTCGATGAGAATATTATTTTTATTCAAACTACCAGTAATAGGAGAATCAGCAATAATAGCTTGAGGATTTGTTTTTAGTTGTGATAAAAAAGACTGTATAAATTGTTCTTGTTTTTCTTGTTGTTGTTGCTGATAAACTTGAACAGACTCAATAAGCACTTCAGGATGTTGACGGATAATCTCTAAAACCGTTTTTTCTAGTTCCGGTTCAACGATCGCTTGTGCAGAAGGTACAATTGTCTTTGGTATCCAGGTAAGACCAATAATCAGTAATAGGGTAATTACAATATTCAATCCCTTTTTCATAACATTCCTAAAAGTTTAGTTAGTTACCCTATTGAGGTTATTATATTAATGATCTCCAGTCAATTGGTAACGGATTAAAGATAAAATTTACACTATAATTCTATGACTCAAACTATCACCGTACAACTGAATCACATCACTGCTTTAGATGTTACTTTTGTCAAGGATATGGTTGACCCATTATTAAAAGAAAATGCGATCGCCTCCCTAGAACAAACCCTCAGCTTTGACATTCAATACCCTCGTGAATACGGTGATCCTAGAGAATTATCAGAAATCCCGGAAATTCGTTTATGGTTTGTTCGTTTGGACACTATTTATCCTTGGTTTCCCTTTCTTTTAGACGCAAAAAAAGGAGAGTTATCTAGATATGCAGCCATGTTAGTCCCTCATCAATTTAACCGCGTTGAGGGGATTCAATACAATCCCGAAGCATTAGAAATTTTTGTTATGAATAAGTTATTTGTTTTATCTGACTGGTTACAACAACAAGGCATTTATTCTCAGTTTCGTTTAAAATCTATGGCGCAACTGTTCGGTTATGATATCGATGATAGTTTTTTTACAACCATTAAAGAAGGTTATTAAGCTGAGTTCGGAGTTAAGTTTTTTGTGATAGTGATTTTAAATTGAATGGAAAAACCTAAAATTTAACTCCTGCCTCCTGCCTCAAAGCTAGAAAGTTTATAATCTATGAAAATGAAAACTGCTATGAGAAGTTAACAAAAGAATTCTCTTAAATTTTTCTTGTTTTTAACAGGGTTAAAGTTTTTCTTGTGCTAATATTTTTCAACAAAAATTAGACAAGAAGATGGGAAACTCAGTTATGAAATTTGCCCTCGTAAGCGACGACTTTCGCACCATTACAGGAAAAACAGGACGCGCTCGTAAATTTTTAGTTTATGAAGCGACTCAAGATAGGGAACCAACATTAATCGAAAAGTTAGAAGTTTCTCAGAATCAACCCACGTTTCACGATCTCCATGATGATGATATTACTCCTCATCCTTTGGACGATTATATTTTAATTACAGGAGAAGCAGGAGTCGGTTTACAAGAGCGTTTAAGTCGTCGTGGAATTACTGTTTATATTACCTCACAAACTGACCCTCTCAAGGCAATTTATGGAGTAATAGAAGGTAACATACCAACATTAGAACCCAGTCCCCATAGGGAAGATGGTAGTTGCATGAATCACTAAAAGTCTCTGGGAAAAAACAAAAACTTGAGCCTATTTTGCTCTGAATTTATCATCATCTAAATCCTGTGAGTTCAATGTATGTAATATGAAATCCTATACCTTTTAGTGAATTAAACAGGGGAAGCAGAGGTGGGAGAGTTGGCACTCATAATTTTAATGATGAGTAATTAAGTAGATTTCAGATAACAGCAATTTTTAATTGAATGGAACAACCTAAAATTTTACTTCTGCCTCCTGCCTCCTGCCTCCTGCCTCAAAGCTAGAAAGTTCATAATCTATGCAAATGAAAACATCTATAAGTAGTGCTATATTGTAGAAAAAAATCCTTATAACTTTGTCAAAATACTAAAAATAAACAACAGAGAGTGAAAAATGTCTTCAGAAATACCCCAAAAAATTGGCATTATTACAGTTAGTGAAGAGAAAAAACTTGATACAGAGGGAACAAGAAGCAGCGAAGATTTTGGGGGAACATTAGGCAGTCGAAGTGAAATAACCACAGAAATTGTCGGAATTCAGAGAACAGAAATAGAATTAGAAAAACTGAAAGCGGAAATGAAAGGATTTATCGGCGCAATGAGAGAAATACTCGATGAAGCTGATCCCCCTAATAGTCAAATGAGATTGGAAGAAGTAGAGTTATCAGTAGAAGTTAATGGAGAGGGTAAAGTTAGTTTACTAGGAATAGGAGGAAAAGCAGGGGGAAAAGGGGCAATGACTTTCAAGTTTAAACGGAAAGATGGCTAAGAATTGGGCGATCGTCATTGGTATCAATGATTATGATAATTTGAGGGCTTTAAAATACGCTAAAGCTGATGCTGCGGCGATTAAACAATGGTGTAAAACAGAAGGAAAATTTGAGCAGGTATTTCTGTTTACAGAAGATTCTCCAGATATAGAAGTCAAACCCCAAAATATTTCCACTAAACCCACTTACGGAAAATTAAGAAGATTTCTCCGAAAACAGTTTGAAAAGCCATTATTAGGAACAGGGGATAATTTATGGTTCTTTTTTGCTGGACACGGTAAACGTCATCAGGAAAGGGATTATTTAATGTTATCCGATAGTGATCCAGGGGATGTGGTGGGATCTGCTTTATCTGTTACCTGGATAACTGAGCGTTTAAGACGATGTGGAGCAGATAATGTTGTTTTATTCCTCGATGCTTGTCGTTCACAAGGAAGTCGAGGAGACACAGGAATAGGGTTAGAAGAACCCAAAGGGGTGATCACATTTTATGGGTGTGAACCATCACAGGAATCCTATGAACTAGAAGAATTACAGGTGGAATTTTTCTGGGGTGATCTGCGATCGCTGTTTTTTACGGTACATTTGTTTTACTGAACCAGGTGCAAGAGGCTTTTACCAATTTTAGGGCTTTTTGGAGAGTTTCGACTGTTTTTTGTTGCACTTTTGCGTTCAATAGATCGGTCTGTAACCTTGAGAGGGCGACTGTTCTAGCCGTTATTCAGTTAACCCTAAATAATCTTATAGAACAAGACCATAGACGAGTCAAGAAAATAATAAAAGCGGGTCTAGGTTATCAATCATTTCGTACAGCATGGAAAACGATTAGAGGGATTGAAATGATACAGATGATTAGAAAAGGACAGGTTGAAAATGTTAGTAAAGGGGATAGTGTATCTCAAAAAGAATTTATTGAGTCTCTCTTTGAAATGGCTGTTTAAAAGTTAGAAAAGTATAGGATAATTCTACTTCTTGAATTTTTTTGCAACGGAACCTAAATTCTACTGTTTAAACTTATTTTTCTTAGATAGTAAGCAACCCCCACCAAATGCTAATAATCCTAGAACTGTCGTGGGTTCTGGTACTGCCCTAGTATCTGGAACTGTTTCTTGAACTTGAATATCAACAAAAGCTTTTGTAAAAGACTCACCCGTTAATCCACCAACTCGTAACTGATTGAGATTCCATACTGCACCTTCTGTAGCTAAAGCCATGGGAACATAATCATTTTCGGTGTTCCCAGCACCATTTCCGACGAAGTTACCAGCCTGGGTGTTATAGTCACCATTCCCATCCGCAAAGAAGGCATCGTTTCCATCAATTCCTAATGCGTTTAGGTTACTACTAGAAGAACCCAAGGGATTATTAACCACAGCATTAAGTATGGCACCTTTATCAGTTAACGCCGCTAAAACACTGTCATAGCTATCCAAGGTTGTTACGTCCCGATCTTCATCAGTGACGAGAACAATATTGAGGACAGCATTACTTCTAATAGTGTAGTTATTCAAAGCGAATATAATCGCTTCGTAGCCATCTTCTATTCCACCACTCGCAACTAATCCATCAGCTGCTGTAGAAAACTCACTCGCAGTTCCAAATTGATCGCCACCAACATCATTTTGATAGGGATCTTGACCAGGTCCTCCACCTTTCTGATTCGTTCCATAACCAACCAATCCATAGCGAGCATCAACCCCTGCATCATTAAGTACCATGTCTAGATCTAGAATCATATCACCCAACCAGGGTATCTTCTCATACCAAATCCGCTCTTTTTAACCCCCTTATAAAACCCTTTACTAATAGATGA
>NZ_JARVCN010000131.1:0-9192 GCF_038442745.1 Crocosphaera sp. Alani8 | reverse complement strand
TCTATTAGTAAAGGGTTTTATAAGGGGGTTAAAAAGAGCGGATTTGGTATAATTTTGGGAACCCCTAAAAAACAAATGCCTTCATGGGTTGAAAATTTAAACATCACCATCTTAGATACGACTAAGAACTCAGACTATTTTAATGTCTTAAAATCTCTTGATATTCTTGTTACGTACTATGATAAAAATCGCTACTTTTATCGAGCAAGTGGTGTGATTAGTGATGCCGGCTCTTCTGGATGTTATATTATTGCTCCTGACTATCCTTTAATTCGTCATCAAATTACTTGGCCGGTTTCTATCGGTCAGACTTTTTCTCATCTCGATGAAATTGAGGATCTATTAAATCAAGCCTTTGACCACATAAAAACCTATGGACAGGATAACCAATGGCTGTGGCGAAACAAAAGAGACGCTCAATACATTGCTCAACTCTTTAACAACCTTCTCTAATTCATATATGGCATTACTTTAGGTAATGTCGCAAAGATTTTACTTTAATAGTTAAATAAAATGATATCATAATCAAAAACAATACTAAATGTTTAATGTTCAATAAATTAGGTGATCGCTTTTGGATAAAAAATGCTCATATTCCTCTCTGTTTATTAGAAAATATTTCTATTCAACCCCAAACAAGAGAACAATTATGTAATCTAGATTTAGAAATATATCAAAACAAAATTATCTCAATTATTCCTCACACTTCTAATCTTCCCGAATCTCCTTATATTGATGTCAAAAAAGGTATTATTTTTCCCTGTTTTATTGATAGTCATACCCACCTAGATAAAGGACATATTTGGGAGCGATCGCCCAATACTTTGGGAACTTTCTCAGAAGCATTAGATACTGTCATAAAAGATGCTAAAAACTGGAATCCTGAAGATGTTTATCGGCGGATGCAGTTTGGCTTAAAATGTAGTTATGCTCAGGGAACAATTGCTATTAGAACTCACTTAGATTCTTTTGGAGAACAAGCAAAAATTAGTTTTGATGTCTTTCAAACGCTAAAGTATGAATGGCAAAATCAATTAAGTTTACAAGCAGTTTGCTTAGTTTCTCTGGACTATTTTTTAACCGAACAAGGAGAAAAATTAGCAGATTTAGTAGCTAGTTACGGACAAGTATTAGGAGGAGTAGCTTATATGAATCCTCAACTAGATCAACAATTAGATAGAGTATTTACTTTAGCAAAAGAGAGAGATTTAGACTTAGATTTTCATGCCGATGAAACCCTTGAACCTAATTCCATCTGCTTAAAAAAGATTGCAGAAACATCGATAAAACATCGATTTAAGAATAAAATTACCTGTGGTCACTGCTGCAGTTTATCTCAACAAAGTGCCGATCTAAGAGAAGAAACTATAAACTTAGTCAAAGAAGCCAAAATCAATATTATCTCTTTACCATTGTGTAACTTATACTTACAAGATAGAAACCCAAATCATACCCCGAAACAGCGAGGATTTACGGATGTTCATGCTCTCAAAAAACAAGGAGTTTCTGTCAGTTTTGCCAGTGATAATTGCCGAGATCCTTTTTATGGTTTTGGCAATCACGATGGGTTAGAAGTTTTAAGAGAATCCATGAGAATTTGCCATTTAGATACTAATTACGATGACTGGGTTGCTAGTATTAATAAACTTCCTGCTAAATTTATGAACCTACCCGATCTAGGTAAAATAGCCACAGGATTAGACGCAGATTTAATCCTCTTTAAAGCACGTTATTTTAGTGAATTATTTTCTCGTCCTCAAAGCGATCGCAGAGTGATGAGGAAAGGTCAATTTATTGACACTATGTTACCCGACTACAGCGAACTAGACGACTTAATTTTTCCATCCCCATCGTAACCAACCTCATAAGGTCTTATTCGGGATTTTACTTAGAAGATTAAAAACTTTACAAAACTTAATGAAATCATGTAGTATTGTTAAGGAACCAACCGCAAAGCTAAGGAATCATACCTAAATAAAAATGTATTGTCGAACACTCCTCCTGTTGCAACCCTCTATCCTAAAAGCTGAGGTAATGACTTTATAACAAAAATCTAAAGAAACGGGGATTAAAGTCAAAACTTTGTTATTATAAGCTTTTCCTTTTATATATCACTATTACTTACTCTTCATTTCCTGCCATCAAACTACCAGATAAAAAATTTCTTATGAAGCTAACTAAAAGCAATCCTGACCCAGTTCGGGCTTATCTCAAAGAAATTGGTCGTGTTCCCTTGCTAACCCATGAAGAAGAAATTCTTTATGCCAAGCGAGTCCAACGATTAGTGAACCTAGAGAAACTTCGGGAGGAAACCATCGAAAAAAGTGGTCAACAACCTACCGATACTCAGTGGGCTAAAGCGGCCAAAATCTCTAAAAAAGAATTGTATTCCCTTATAGAAGCAGGAGAAGCAGCCAAGCGGAAAATGGTAGAAGCCAACCTTCGCTTAGTAGTATCTGTGGCAAAAAAATACCTCAAACGAAACTTGGATTTATTGGATCTGATTCAAGAGGGAACCATTGGTATGCAGCGAGGGGTAGAAAAGTTTGATCCCACAAAAGGCTATCGCTTTTCAACCTACGCTTACTGGTGGATACGTCAAGCTATTACTCGGGCGATCGCCGAAAAAAGCAGAACCATTCGTCTCCCTATCCATATCACGGAAAAACTGAATAAAATAAAGAAAGCTCAACGGGAACTCTCTCAGCAAAAAGGTCGGGCAGCTACTGTCACCGAACTTGCTGAAGCACTAGAATTAACCCCTAGACAGGTGAGAGAATATCTAGAAAGGGCCCGTCAACCCCTTTCCTTAGATCTACGGGTAGGGGATAACCAGGACACCGAACTGGGGGATCTCCTAGAAGACGATGGACAGTCTCCTGAAGACTTTGCCACCCATTCTTCCTTGCAGTTTGACCTAGAAAAGTTAATGGAGGACTTAACTACTCAGCAAAAAGAGGTCATTGCTTTGAGATTTGGCCTTGTGGACGGACAACCTCTAACTCTAGCGAAGATTGGTTCTCGTCTCAATATTAGCCGCGAACGAGTCAGACAAATTGAACGGGAAGCCTTATCTAAACTGAGAAAACGTAAAGCCAATATCCAAGAATATTTAGCTAGTTAATTTGGTAGAAAATAGCATGGGGTCGGAGGATCGGAATTTGCGGTTCGGTTCTGCCGACCACTATTTTGTTAAGAAACTTGTTACACTGGGATAGTAAGATTATTAATTAAATAGTATCAATTCCCAGAAAAGCGGTATCAACAGCTAAAATGCACAGGAGGACACACCGTGAATAACGAGTTAAACCGTTCCCAAGACTTCTTCAACCAAGAAAATGAGGTAAGCGAAAGCTTGTGGAAATATGTTCAGTCCCTTAGTCCCGAAACCATTTCACAACTTTCTAAACCTGACTCTCAAGAAGTATTCCAAGTGATGGAACGGAATATTATCGGTTTACTGGGAAACCTTCCCTCTGAACATTTTGGTGTAACAGTGAGTACCAGTCGGGATCACTTGGGAAAATTATTGGCATCGGCCATGATGAGTGGTTACTTTTTACGCAACGCAGAACAAAGACTCAATTTTGAAAAGTCTTTGCAAGCAATTAATAGCACCACCAAAGATGATAAATAGGTAATATATTATTGAGCAATCAAAGCAAACTGGTAGCTGATAGCGTGACGTTGCCAGTTTTAGAGGTGAGAAATATATTATAAACGTTGGTTTTATCTCAAAATATTGTCCTGTTCAAACCTGTTTTCAAACTCATCAATATTACTAGGAGCAAGTTCATTAATAGGATTTTCTAGAACTTCTATTTCATTTCTGATTGTATCTATAGGATTTGGTGAAGATAGGGGTGTTTCTTGGACATTAGGAATTTGTTGCTGTTGATTTCCTTGAGTCATTCCTTGATTAACTTTTTGAATCTGTGCTAAGAAATGCTCTTGATTATGATTAAGAGAACGAGCGAGAATTAACCCTTCTTGGAAAGCAGATAAAGCAGGTTCGTATTGTTGTTGTTCTAGATAAATTTCACCAATTTTGTCATAAACTCGCATTAAACCATAATAATTGTATGACAATTGTTCCACTTGAATTAAACGTTGATAAATTTGCAGAGCATAATTTTCTTGTTCATATTCTGTGTATAAATTAGCTAGTCTTGTTAATGCTTCTGCTGCTGCACCAAATAATTGTAAAGACCAAGCTAAAGAATAAGCTTCTTGATAATTTTGACTAGCTAATTCTGGTTGATCTAATGCTTCGTAATCTTGACCAATTTCAACTTTTAAAGGAGGGATAAGTTCAATATTCTGACTAGCAAGGTAACTATCTACTAATCTTTGTTTAATATCAGCAGAATTATCGGGTTGTAGAGAAGCTGTATAAATTTCAGCCAATGCTTGTAAGTATAGCCCTTCTTCATAAGTATTTTGTTCTTCTTTTGCTATATTTAATAATTGCTCATAAACAATGGCAGCACTAGGGTAATCAAATTTAGCTAAATAGAGTCTTCCTAATCCTTGTAATGCTTCTTTTTCTGTAAAAGGACTGTCATTTTCTTGAGCATATTCTAAAACTTTTTGATAGACAATAATTGAATTATCCAGACTATGCAATTTAGCATAAGCGTTAGCTAAAGCAACTAAAAACTTTGGACTCAGTGGATCTTCTTGTTCCGATAGTTGTTGTAATTCAACGATTCTTTTACTAATAATTTGAACATCCTCAGTACGAGTTTTATTCCAAGCAATTTCCCCAACCCTTCCTAAAGCATTAACTTCTTCTATTCTTCCTAAAACTCGTCTTAGTCTTAGTTCTCGATACCAAATTTCAAAAGCAAGATTATCATTACCCGCATTTAATTGTTCCTGCGCTTGCTGATCTAATTTATCTAATTCTCTCCTTAATCCTTTTTGTTCCAATGGAGTTAGGGGACGAGGAATAGAAGGAATTAGAGGGTCTTCTATAGGTAATTCTAAAGGATTTAATTCTGGTTCAGGTAATGATAAAGCGAGATGATTATATTTAACGACATCAGCAGAAAAAATAATCAATGTTAAACTAATTAACACAGAAAACTTATTAATAGAATTACAAAAATAAACCATAATTTTCCTCACCAACATGGAAATTAATTGATAACTGTTCATAGACCACTCATATAAGGTAACATTTGAAGGAGAATTATGTTAATGGGACATCAATGTGAGGAGAATTGTTAATCTTATCTTAGTTTTAGCCCTTGCTATTATCTCGTCTGCTTGCGGTGAAGTACCTCGAATTCAAGCAGAATCAAGGCTGTTTCCAGAAATTAACTTAGAATTTATAGGCAAGTACGAAATAGCCTCCCAAAGTCTCCCCAAAACGCCTCTAGGGGGTTTATCTGGCCTTACCTACGACCAAAAAAGCGATCGCTTTTATGCTTTGTCTGACGATCGCTCTCAACGCGCCCCCGCCCGATTTTACACTCTCAACATAGAAACCTCCGAAAATAACGGGCAAATCAGCCAAATACAGGGTGTGACAGTAGAAAATGTCACCTTTCTCCAAGACGAAATAGGACAAAATTACTCACCTCAAACCATCGATCCAGAGGGTATTTCCCTGTCCCCCAGAGGCACTTTATTTATTTCCAGTGAAGGAGTGCCTAAAGAGGGAATTAACCCCTTTATCGGTGAATTTGACCCGGTTACAGGACAGATTAAAAAACAGATACCTCTCCCTGAACGCTATTTGCTTCCAACGGAAGACACCAGCGATCCTAGAGGAGTGCAAGAAAATTTGGGGTTTGAACCCCTAACCATCAGTGCAACCAGTACCGTTAAAGATGACCCATTTCGGCTTTTTACTGCCACAGAAGCTTCTTTAACACAAGACACCTCTCCCACCCCACCTGCCAACGTTCCTGTGCGTCTGTTGCATTATGTTATCAGTCCCGTGGGTCCACCAGTAATAGTTGCTGAACATTTATACTTACTAGATGAGGCTCCCAAAGGTGCTATATCCAATGGGTTAACCGAATTAATTGCTTTACCCACCCAAGGATCGTGGTTAAGTTTAGAGCGTACTTTCGGTGTATTTGGGTTTGGGGCAAAATTATTTCAGGTAGTTAATAGTGGTGCTTCTGACACATCAACTGTTATCAGTTTTCAAGAAGGAATAGACAGGGTTAAACCCTTAAGAAAAAAGCTCTTATTGGATCTAGAAAATTTGGAGATTGAGTTAGATAACTTAGAAGGAATGACCCTTGGACCCAGACTAGCAGATGGTAGTCAAACTCTATTTTTAATTAGCGACGATAACTTTAATGTTGAACAAAGCACCCAACTGTTACTATTTAAACTAAGTTAAGAAAACGTAGAGATTTGGCAATGCTAAACCTATCAAGCGTGAGTAATTTGAATAAGAGTAATTAATTATTATGAAATTGACTCGAAGATTTTTATTAAGTTTAAGTACAGTTCTTCTGTATGGAATCTGGAAAAAATCTTATCCCAAACCTCTTCTATCTCAGAATGAGGAAAGTAACAATAATTACAACATTCCAGGAATCGATCCCAAACCTCAAAGACCAAAAATTATAACCATTGAACCGACTAAAACTATCGTTAGTGATGAGAGAATTGAACCAGTTGAGTTTATTGATGATACGGTTACGAAGAAATGGTTATATAAAACTCCAGCTAAACCAGGGGATGGCGCAATGCTTTCTCTTTCCCTTCAAGAGCAACGTCAAGACAGTTTAGAAACATTAAAACCTTTACCACAAAATCAAATTATTGCCAATAGTTTTCCTGATTTTACCGATGCTATTGATTTAAAAAAGTTAGGAAAAGATAAGCAGAAAAAACATTCCTTATTCTACAATATTGTGTCTTTTGATAAACCGCAATTATTGAGAATGTGTCACGGTGCGATCGGTCTAAATGTTAAAGCTGTTGTTTTTGTCAACAATGAAATAGTTAAGCACGGAGAATTAATAAGAGTTAAGCCAGGACTTTATCATATTGTTATTGAGGTTTATCACGGTGAAAGAACAACATTTTTACCTTGGAAAATGGCACGTTTAGCTCCTCGATTTACCATTGTTACTGAGACAGAAATAGAAGAAGTTTATCAGTGGAAATTGAGTCAATGGCAACAAACAATAGACATGGCAAAAATAGATGACACTCGATTATTAGCGGCCGTTCAATTTAATAGTAAAACCCTCAGAGGGAAAGAGGGATTTTTTCGAGTTGGACAAAGTATAAATGGTAAATGGTGGTTTATTGATCCCCAAGGAAAAGCCTTTTATCATAGAGGTTGCACAGGGTTAAATGCCGGGGGAAGCGGAGGAAGACGGGCCAATTTACCCCCCGTTTCTAAAAACACTGCTAAAACCTGGGTTAACTACCTAAGAGAATGGGGTTTTAACGCAATGGGTTCTTGGACAACTCCAGAATTTTTTGACCAAGAAATGGCTTTTACAGAAATCATTGAAACCTACTACGAAGAACCTTGGTTAGTTACAAAGTTTCCCGATGTTTGGCATCCCGAATGGGTGGAAAATGTTGATAAAAAATGTCAAAAACTTTGTACACCCCTGAAAAATAATAAAATGCTATTAGGCTATTTTTTAGATAATGAAAGAGGGTTTATGTCCATGACCAAAATCCATCAAACCATTGTCCCTAATGCACCTACTTATCGATACGATGGTCCGATTAAATCCGATGATGTCCAGCTACCGGCCGAACCAAAATTAAACCCCAGAGGAATTGGTTTACTTCAGTTTTGTTTGAGTCAAGAAAAAGATATTCCTGCTGCTATAAAAGCTTGGCAGTTTATTGATGATCGTTATTCATCCTTAGAAGATTTAGCTAAGTCCTGGGGAATTAATATTGCTTCAGAAAATAGCATCAGAGAATTAACCTTAAGAGAAGAGATTATAATATCAAACAATTATCAACAAGATAACTATCAGTTTATTAAGGAATGGGTAGAACAATATTATCGTATTTGTATCGAAAAAATAAAAAAATACGATCCCAATCATCTAATCTTAGGCTGTCGTTGGGGAAGCACTCCAGAAAAAGCCGTTTTAGAAGTAGAAAAAGAATGGGGAGAGGTAGTTTCTCGCAATAATTATCGAGCCAATTTTTATGAATTCTTCGACGAATTTTATCAAGAAGTAAAACACCCTATTTTGAATGGAGAAATTAGCACCTGGAGCGATCACTACACCCTGTTTAGAAACCCCATCGAACCCCCAGGAGGATACGAACCAGAAACTAGGCAAAAAATTAAGGCTCATGAAACAATGAATCGCATTTTCTCCCATCCAGGGGTATTAGGTTATACTAAATATCGTTGGCATGGATCTGACGATAAGTTGTGGAATAATCGACCCTTATTTAACATTATTAATCCCTTAAGACAAATAAATTATCGCTCGGTTTCGATGGCAACCGCCTGGGATACAACCCCCGAAAAGAATCATCAATCCCTACAAGGACAAATTTTTATAACCTTGATTAACGGTAGTATCGATAAACAAATATTAAAACCTGCTAAGATAGAAGATGAACCCAGTTTTAAAATTAGTAGAAACCACTTAGCAATAGGATTAATCTGCGAGGATGATCAATGGAGAAAAGTCGTTTACGGTGAAGGAATTAAAGGAGAAGTCATTAATAGTAAAATCGAGCAGAATGAGTATCAATTAACCCTTAAAATACAAAAATTTCCTACTCTTTTTAGCGATATAAAAGCAGAAGCAAACTATCAATTGACCCTTTTGCGAAATCGCACCAAACTAGAAGGAAATTTCATCGGAACTTACAATCAACAACAAGTATCAGGTAGGGCGATCGCTTATGTGCATCGTCCCGTGGCTACAGTGAGATATTAGATCAATATCTGGGAATACTAATCACAGACATCGTAAAAACGGCACAAGACTTAAGATGTTAACATCCACCCCCCTTTCTCAACCCGTTAGTTCCCATCGTCGTATTGTCATCGGTGACGTTCATGGTCATTATGATACCCTTAATCTTCTCTTAGAAGCCGTCGCCCCCAACCCAGAGGATCAAGTCTATTTTTTGGGAGACTTAATCGATCGCGGTCCCAAAAGTTCTCAAGTGGTGGTATCTTCTCAAAAAGCCAGGGGTCACTCGCTGCGAAAACTTAGGCCAAAC
>NZ_JARVCN010000130.1:0-9305 GCF_038442745.1 Crocosphaera sp. Alani8 | reverse complement strand
CCAATCTTTCACTAAGTTGCTTGAATTGTTGGAAAACTAGAGAGCGATCGCTTAGAGGAAAATCAACGATCACCGCTTGATAAACACCAAGTAATTTAAAAAGTTTTTCTATCATGATCTGGAGAATTAACGACGACGAGAGAAAGTAGGGGTAGTAGTCTGAGTAGAAGCAGGAGTCTGAGTAGAAGCAGGAGTCTGAGTAGAAGCAGGAGTTTGAGTAGAAGAAAAAGAAGACTGTTGCTGAAAAGATTGAAATTGACGTTCAAAAAAAGTTAGATCAGTATCAGTCATTAAACTGGTAGTCATAGGGGTATTACCTTGATAAGTTTGATGATAAATAACACCCCGTCCGGGTGCTGATATTTCTACATCACCATTAAGATCAATAGCAAGGCTATAAGAATCACCACTTTTTCTAATAGATTGTTGCTGTTTTTGAGCCATGTTTACTAATTGCTCAGCAAGCAGATTAGCTCTAGTAAACAAAGCAGCATTTTCCAAATTTTGTTTTTGTTGAGACAAATTAATCTTAGATTTTCCAAGATTTAAAAGAGTTTTAGCATCATCAGCCTTCAAATTATTATTAATAATAGATAAGCGTTTTTGTTGATTAACATCAAAAGCCAAAATAGGTTGCTCATTAGCATTAAAAACAGTGTAACGTTGTTGTTTTCCTAAAGGTTGGCGGAGGATAGTATAACCATCTTGAGAAAAACGAGCTTCTCCAAATTTAATATTTTTAGAAGATAAATAATAAAGTTTCTTAGCTATTTGTTTGTGTTGATGTTCTTTGGCGAAATTAGATAAAATTTGCCGTCCTTTTTGAGAGAATTGTTGCCACCACTTGACATTTGATGGTTCTTGTTGTCTAAAAGATTGAAGGTCAGGAGAGAGAGAATTAAGTCGTTCGTTAACACGAGTTTCAATTAAATTCTCTAAATACTGAGAAACGGCATTATCTTGTAAAAAAGACAGTTGCTCATTAATCACTTGTGTGCCAGTCTTTTGAGGAGAAGGAGATAAAGTATTTTTAGTAATTTTACCTTGTGGATCTGTAGATAAAAGAACTTGCTCAGAAAGAATCTTATCCCCTTGTTTTTCAAAGGATTGAACTTGAATAGAAGGAGCAGAAGGAAGAATAGTTCCTTCAGGTAAAGATTGAAGAATCTCAATTTGTGCTAATAATCGTTCAGAAGATGAAGTATTTTTTTTAGATTTAATACCATCTTGAGTTAACTCAATTTCATCAACAAAGTTTCCATTTTGAGTAACTTGAAACAAAAGAGAGGATGGTTGTTCACTGCTAGACTGATCTTTTTCTTTCTCTAGAGAAATCTGAGAAGAATTAGATGAAGGAGATTGAGAATAATTGTCCTGTTCTGGGGGGTCAGATTGAGAAGAGTTTTCTGAGTTTTGAGTCTCTTCGTTATCATCATCATCCCAATATCTATCAAAAGATAATGGTTTGATATTCTGCAAAATATTTAGATATATTTGCTGTATTTCTCTTGAATTATTATCATTAATGAATGCCATAATATCTCCTTAGTTAATCAAAAGACCTTGAGCTAAATTGCCCAATCGGTTTAATAAAATTATTCCCTCCTCAGAGAAGAAAGATAATTCACCATCACAATAAATGGCTAAATATTGAGCTTGATGGTTTTGAGGACGAGGATAATCAATTTGACCTAAAGGAGTTTGAGTTAATAAAACGCCATTTTGGTCAAAAAATTCGATAATTTGAGGATGGTAATCAATGGGGAAATTAGGTAAAGTTTGGTCAAGTTTATGGGGGGAAATATGTTTAGACATTTCTGATAATGAAACAATGTACAATTAATAATTAACAATCAAGATTATGAATAGAAAAATCTTGAGGAGAATCATTAGGTGAAGGGGGATTAGAATTAGATGAAGACTGAGAATTATTCTGGTCATCAGAAGGAGGTAAAGGAAAGAGACTATTAACTAATTCATAACGTTCTTCAAATTGTTTTCGGCGTTTTTCATCATCAATGGATTGATGATTTTGTTGAGAAAAATAGTCCCATAATTTAGGCCATTGTTCCTGTGACCACATCATCTCATTAAGGTCATCTTGGGGAACTTTAATCTTTTGTTTAATGGGGATATATTCTTCATCGCCTCGTTGATAATTGGGATTAATAATAATGGCTTGACCTTTACCCAATTTCATAAACTGAGAAATTTCAAATAAATTACGTTTTTGACGATTTTCAGAACGGGAACGAGAACCGCCACTACTTTTACCAGAATTACGAGAACGAGATTTAGTAGAATAAAGAATATCAAATTCTCCTAACGCCTTAGAAAAATATTCTGCTGACTCAACTTCTTGGGGATTAAAAATAAATTTGGTGGCACAATTACCAATAATAATTTTGGCCACTTCTTTACCATAAACTTTCTCTAATTGAGCTAAATTTTGAAAACCAACGATGCCACAAAAACCATCTTCACGGTTTTGAGTGAGCCACTCGTAGAGCATTGGCAAGTAAAGGGTGGGTAACTCATCAAGAAAGACACACAACGGGTCTTTTCTCGGCTGAGAACGAGAAACATTCCGCGAAACAATCATATGAATGACTGCAGCCATCAAGGGGCCAACAATATCGCGGTTATTACGGTCTAGACCACAAACAAGAAGGGTTTTGCCGTCTAAATCTAAAGGAATGGTAGAATCATCACTAAAAGCTCCAATAAAGTCTTTTTTGAGAAATTTCTCAAAGGTGCGTTGTGCTGTACCAATGATAGAACTTTCTGTTTCAGGAGCAGAAGCAACAGAAATCAACTGAGCTAGAGGACGCATTGTCCAGACGGGAAACTGTTGTTGTTCTCTCGAATAACCTAAGCGTAGCCCGAGTTGGGGTAAAGATAAGATGGCCGCACAGGTCATCAGGTCAGCATATTGTTTACCACATTTGGCCGCAACAGCTTTAGCTAATAAGAAGATACCTTGTACAAGAGTGGCTCCAGCATCCTCGAAAAATTTATCTGATGAAGCATTAGCATTTAAGTCGATGTTTTTAGCAATAACTTCGGCTAACTGACCGGCAGCCACCGCATCCTCTTCATTTTCTAAAAAGTCGAGAAGGTTACAAACATCAGAAAAAGGGAAATTAGGGGTAAAAAATCGAACTTTGTAGCCTCGTTTAAGAGCATAGGCAATTACCCGACTACTTTGGGTGGGAAATTTAAAGTCATAGAGTAACGTAGGAAAACCTTGATCTAAAGCAGAGCGAATGCAAGGGTCGGCAACACTGAAAGTTTTACCAGTTCCTGCAGCCCCAGACACAAAAACCCCTCGTTGGATATCAGGGATATAAATGGGAGCAGAGGCCGCTTTTCGTTGGTGGTTAAAATTGAGTCCAGAGGATAACCATTGTTCTTCTAATTTTAGAAGTACAGGGTCAGGAGTACCGATATACAAAGAAGCACTGTTGCGAGTGGGAGAGTTGATTTGAGAAAGGGCTTTTTTAGCAGCCTTGTTTTTTTCATTGGTTCCCCCCCAATAAGCAGTAGAAAGTTTCCCTTTTTTTGATCCATCTCCCACTAAACTCAAAACTCCATATAATCCGAAAATGGCAATTAACGTTAAGGCCATAGGATTAGATAAAGCATTAACTAATTGATTATTTTGATTGTTATTAGTGAAGGCGAAGTTTGAGGGAACTTCAATAATAGTTTTGGGCATGACAGCGTTTTTCAGTTGAGTCGCTAATATTTCTAGTTAGAGAAGACAAGGAAGATGGGGAAGACAAGGAAGATGGGGAAGACAAGGAAGATGGGGAAGACAAGGGAGATGGGGAAGACAAGGGAGAGGGGGAAGACAAGGAAGATGGGGAAGACAAGGGAGATGGGGAAGACAAGGGAGATGGGGAAGACAAGGGAGAGGGGGGAGACAAGGGAGAGGGGGGAGACAAGGGAGAGGGGGGAGACAGGGAGTTTTTTCTCCAACAAAGTCCCCCTTGTCCCCCTTGTCCCCCTTGTCCTATTGCTTAAAGATTTGTCTATCCAATTGAAAACTTCTATGACTTAAGACCTCACCACAAGCAAGATCCAAGTTAAGACCCAAAACCATCCCCATCCTGTTAAAAACAAAAAAAGTCGCTTATTAGTCACTTTTTTTCTCGTCTCCTAACTCTAAAATTTGTCCAATCTGTTGCCAAGAAACTTGAGAATTATTAAGAGATTTACTTAAAGGGTGACCTTGTTGAAGATAAATAAGAACCCGACGCAGCTTAGGCTTTAGATTATCCCAATCTTCAATATTTTTCTGAGAGGAAGCAATTTTAATACCCCGTTCTAATTGAGTAATTAAAGGAGAAGTCAAGGTCGAGGGTTCGGGAGTGGGGGGAACCATCTCAAAGATTAAAGAATTGGGTTTAGTGGCTTTATTAATTCGATAAAGGTAAATGCCACCCCCATCCGCTCCAGTGGTGACAACAGTTAACAAACTGGTATTAGTGGCGGGTAAACCAGGAATTTGTAGGTCATTAATGCGTTTGAGATGCAGGACTTTAGCACCGGGGCCATCGCAATTAAGGGAACCAGGAAGACCTTGCAGACATCCATCACCATCGATGGTGACAAAGTTAGGATTGTCTAACCAAGCTTTGGTAATCACCTGTTGAGAAGGTAAAAAAGAAAGGGTAACACCATAACCATTAGCTAAACCAATGCTAATAGGGTGCATTTGATTAGCTTGCCCCTGAGTAGCAGTTTTAACTACTCTTAATAGAGGAGGTTCCGTAGCAATGGCTAAATTAGCAGAAGGGATGGTCAGCACTGCCAATAACATGAAACAATTAACGGTTTTGAGCATTACCCTCTCCTAACTCGACAGAACGAGTAACCCAAATTTGAACCTCAGCACCAGCATCAAGCCACCAAAGACGGGAAAGATTTTGCATTTCACGAATAGCTTGTTGGTTCCGTTGTTGCCATTGTTCACCGAGAGGGCCTAACCCTCCTTCTAAAATGGCACCGACATAATTAGGTTCATTGTAAGTAGAAGTCGAAGAGGTGCCACCCAAACCGCTAAAAGTAGAAGTCGAAGTAGCACGATTAGTAAATTCACCGACTTGAGATAACGCTCCCATAATAAAAGTAGCCCCATCTCGTCTGGCGAGTTCCCCGGAATAGTTATCCTTTAATTTGGCAATGAGAGGACTACCATTACTTAATCGAATTTGCAGGGATTCGGATTCAAGGGGATATTCTTGTCCATCACTAATGACAGCAACAGCTTGACTACTGATAATGCCACTCTCAACGGAGGAGACGGCAAAAATAACCGTTGAACCTTGTTGTAACACCGTTTCATGGTGATGGCTTTGAAGAGGTTCAGTTAAGGTCACCATGAAAGCAAAATTCGTAGCATTTCTTTGAGCAACAGGAACAGCGATAGGTGTGCTAAGAACCCCTGATACTTTTTGTCCGAGGGGTAAAGAGAGTGCTAGAGGTTGAGTAATGATAGTGGTTTCGGGAGTATCAAGTGCTTCAATTTCGGGTTGCTTCTTTGTCAAAGTTAGCCTTTGATTAACTTGTTGACCTCCACCGTAACTACCTAATTGGGCTAATTGTTGCCATTTTTCCAGAGGATCTGTTACTTGAGTAGAGGTTAAAGGTGGGGGTGATGGGGATCTGGGTTTTGTCTGAGAAACAGGACGAGAAGGGGGAACTACTGGTGAGACAGAGGGAAGGGGTTGGGATGGACGAACCGGAGTAGGGGGAACTTGATTCCTAACAACAGTAGGGGGAGGAGTGGTTGAAACTGAAGGTTTCTCCACCGTCACGGTAGGAACATCTTGTCTATTGTCTAACTGGTCTTTGATAGCTTTGATTTGGTCATTCTGCTGAGATAAAGCTAATTCTCCTGATAATTTGGCATTTCGTTCTTCTAAGGTATCTGTTGTATCATCAGGGTTTTTGGTTTGTTGTGATCCGGTAGGGGAAGTGGTTGAAGTTGAATTATTAGAAAAAGAAGAATAAATGGAATTACCTTGAGAAAAAAGAAGTCCCAAGAAAACAGCAAAAGCTCCAACAACTAAAGTAATTAACCCTAACTTAGCATAAGGATTTTTAGCAAAAGACTTTGATTTTTTCTTATTTTCTTGAGATGAGTATTCATGAGAAATATCCTCAGTTGAATTAGGTTGGGGATTAGGAGCTTGAGTTGAATCTAGGTGAGTGTTATTTAACTCAAGCAAAGTATAAATATCTTCAGTTGAATAATTTTGAGGGGAATTCATGTTATTTTAAATTCTCGCGACGGGAGGGAATAATAGAATCGATTTCTAAACCAGCTTGACGAATTTGGGCTACTTGTTGAGCTAAAGTTGTCAAAGTTTTAGTGTCAGTTGTTTGAGTTAAACTGTCGATTAATTGAGGATTAGGAGGAACAATCGACCGAACATAAATGTCAACATTGTAAGGAACAACTTCCGCTACTTGACCTAAATCTTTTAAAAACAAAAGATTAGAAACTAAACGAACTTTCCAACGACCATTGGAAACTTTTTCAGGAGTAGAAAAGGAAACAGGAACAAAAGCGACATTAGTTTTTTGGGTAAAAACTGACTGAGGAACTAATTCGGCAATTTGACGTAAAAATTCTTGACGGAAATTAAGCTCCAGAGAGAAACTAGCTTCCCAAACGGTTGTGGGAACTTTACCAATTCGTTGACCATTTTCAGCAGTGACATCAATGCCAGAATCGACAATAAATTGTCCAGGTTGGTTCTTGTCTTGCATGGTTCCAGACCAAGTGAAAGTCAAAGTAAAAATGTCGTTCAAAAACGTCAGAATAGACTCGTCAGTGCGTTGGGTTGAATCAATAGGAATGACCGAAATAGAATCGCCACTGGCTAATTGGACTAAGGTAGGGGGAGGTTTATTGCCTACTCGAAAAATACCAATCATTAATGCCAATTGAAAAACTAACGTTAATCCTGTTCCTCCCAGACAAACGAGAACCAGTTTGCCATAAGCATCTTTAACGGAAACCGAATCTGATGTGCCTCGTAATTTGGCTTTGTCTAATAAACTCATTTAACTATCTCTTAGAAAAGACTGGGGTTGTAGCATCGCGAACTCGACCTCGAATGCGTTTACGAACAGAAGGGGGAACATTATTTTGATAAGCTGACCCCATGCGACGCATAGCAGGATGAGCGGCCATACGGGCGGCCATTTTTGCCCCACCCAGAGCAAGAGAAGCTCCTCCAGAGACAACAGCACCTGCCAAAGCACCACCAATCGAACCTAAACTGGTCAAGGTAGCGATTCCGCCACCAGCAGCTAAAACTAGAGCCAAAACGGGAGAGAGCAAACCAACCGCAACAGAAAATACCAAGCTATTGAGGCTATTGGCTTCGAGCATAACCATTGACACCATTCCAACGAGGATATTGAAAAACAACTTATACAGTCCGATAGAGTAAAAAGCAATCAACCAAGCAAATAAGGACTTTTGTTTAACAGGTAATAACGTTCCTCCTACCGCAATGGGACCAGCAAAGGCCGTCAGTATCCAAGAAATTTCTACCAACCATTGCACAGCTACTCCTAAAGCTAAAAGCAATCCCACCAGAACCGTTTCAATGGCTGAAGCAAATCCTGATAAAATGCCAGGCTTATTAACAAGGTTGCCACTTCCTTGTTGTTGAGCAAATTGTTGAGATAGAATTTGGGCATCATCGAGACATTTTTGCTGTTGAACCGGATCAGGAATAGCTTGGCAAGTCTGAACCTGCTGGTCGTACCAAGATTGAACCCCTATTCCGCTTGAGATTTGGTTAAATGCGTCAATTGCAGTTAATCCGTTAACAGAACTGGATTGCAAAACTTTTTGACTAGTAGCATTCATTAAATCGCGCATGGAAAAAGTTAAATCTCGCATCAATGCCCCTTGGTTGGCTAACAAAGCCACTGCCACTGCCAGAAGAATCCATTGTTCCCAAGGGACAAAGTTGTTGCCATCTTGCAACACCCCCTTAACCCAGTTAAAAAGGAAGATAGCAATAGTCCCAGTAAAAAATAAAACACCGATTTCTGCTATACCGTTGTACATAGTAGAGTTAAGGGTGCTATTCCACAACTGATTTAGGGATTGAGAAACAGCCTGTTGAGTAGCACTACTACCTTGTAGAACTACCTGGGATTTCAAAACATTTGCAAGTAACCACATATCAATCCATCCTTAATAATGCAGAGATTTCCAACACACTCAAAGAAGCGGATTGCATATCACTTTGACGAGCTAAGTTCTGGCTATCAATAGCTTCAGAAATATTGGCAAGGTTATAATTAGCTAAATCTTGTTTAACGTTTAATTGGGTCATTTCAGAGCCAACTGTCCCTAACAACATTCCCTGCTGAGCGTTCTGAATAGCAATGCGCTTAAGAAGATTACGTTGATTATTGGTGTATCGAGCAGCGATGGCCTGATTATCTATTTCACGGACTCCTTCTTGGATCTGAGTTTGGCGGTCAATAACAGTTTGTTGTCCAGAACTGCTTAAGGTTTGTGCTGCATGAGAGCGAGTCGCTTGGCGAACCCCAGTATGCTTAGCTTCGTCAATGGAGAGGTATTCTCCGTTGTTGGTAAAAATAGTCTCAAGGTTAAACTCAAAATCATTAAAATCTGGCAAACCTAATGAACCCAAAGTTACGGAAATAGCCTGTCCTTGAAGTTGAGGATTCCAGATTTTCAGGGAATTGCCAAAGTTGTTGAAAAAGCTAGTCAACTGAGATTGCAACCCTGAGATTTGATTGGTTAAAACATTAGTAGAAGAAAAAGAGGAAGGTAAAAAAGAAATGGGTAAAGACTCCCCTAACAAAGAAGTGGGAAATCCACCTCCTAACAAAGTATTTGGCAAAGAACCATTTAAGAGAGAAAGGGGTAAAGAGCTTAAAAGAAAATTAGCTGACCCGGGTAAAGCCGTAGCCCCAACAATAACTAAACTACTACCTAAAATTAGAAATCTTTTGGTGTTTGTGTTTGTTTTCATGGTAGAAAATCATCCTGAAAAAGATAGTGTAAAATCTAAAAAATTAAGAAGCAAATTGCTTCGTAAGTTCAAGTAAACCTCGAACTTTATCCCCTTGATATTGTTGCCAAAATTGATGGCGTTTAGCGGTTTCAGAAGGATTATTAGCAATCAAAGAAAATAAAGCAGAGCCAGGATAATGACGAACAGGAATAAGTCGTTTATCATCAAATAACCATTGAGAATACCGCTCAAATTTATTAATGCCATACCTTTCAGAAGCATTTT
>NZ_JARVCN010000129.1:0-9354 GCF_038442745.1 Crocosphaera sp. Alani8 | reverse complement strand
GACTGTTCTCAATGCCTTCTGTCAAGCGGATTTTAGATGAGCTTACCCTGCTTTTGTTTCAAGTGTCTCATGACAAGGATAAAGAATTACTTTTTGAGTAATATGTGGCAAAAAAGATTCCCTATATGGGTCTCCATCAACGAATATTTTTCGTAGAATTGGTTTTGCTTCTCGTTCATATTGTTCGTTCGTCAGAATATGCATATCGTAATTTTTAAATGCTATATAGAAACTATTTGCGTTCTATACTGATTTATCCATCAATAACTAAAGTTTAATTCCCTTATCAATGATTACAAGCTTTTGGCGATATTATAGATCAGTCTCCTTGCGCTTGTCCCAGTTTATTAAAGGCGTTAGAGGGGCAATTTGGCAACCAAGAGAAAACCCGAATTTGTAATTACCAAGTTGTCCTCGGAATGAAAGACACACTCAAGACATTGTTTAATTGTTAATATTAATTCTGAATCCTGGCTCCTGAATCCTGACTCCTTGCCACGAAGTAGCTATAAATTCTTCTATTAAATTAAAAATCCAATTAATAGATAAAAATAGACTATCCTATGGTAACAAATAATCAAACAAGAACCTATTATCCCTATGACAACGATAGAATAATTTCCATTACTAAAAATAATTAATACAATCTAAATAAATTCCCACAAACCTGTAAGATTATCTTAATACTTGCCGTTACGTAAATATAGGAAGAACTCACAAATGACAGTTGCCAGCGCAATACCAGCATTTTGTCAAGGAATTCAACATTTTGGGGAAAACCTACCCAACTACGAACAGTACACCACAGAAGCAGCCATAAAATCAGGCCATACAGCCATCTCTTCCCCCAACGACCCTAACGCCGTTTTTCAAACCCTTTTAGCGGCGGACGCACTACGCTACCTAACCCTACAAACCGCAGCCACCAAACAATCAGGCCACCCTGGAGGTTTTGCAAGTATCGCCGACACCATCGCCGCTTTAGTGATGCTAGGCCATAAAAACATCATTACCGAAGTGGGACACCACGCCCCAGGATTTTACAGTAATATGTTTTTAGACCGTTCCCTCGAAGACATGGGTATCACCACAGTCCAGCAGATGGGAGAACGGTTTCGGGAAATGCACGGACTTTTAGGCCACCTTTCCGGTCAAATACCAGGACTCCTCAACCCTGCTGGACCCTTGGGACAAGGACAACATTTCGCCATGGCCGGGGCCAAGTTACATCCCGGGGTACTCTTTCCTGTCACCATTGGAGACGGTGGGTTAGGAGAACCCTATATCATCAGTAGTTTTGGACATTTCAACACAGCTTATCCCCAAGCAACCAACTTTTTACCCATCCTGGTGTGGAACGGTTATTCCCAGGAACACCATAGTATGGTTTCCACCAAAACCAACGAAGAAATGATCGCTTATTGGCAAGGAAACGGCTTTGCTGAGGTAATCTTAGTTAACGCCAAAGACCACGATGATAGCAACCAGGAAGGGGAATATGTAGATAGTACCCAGTTTTCCCTTGCTAAACGGTTAGCCTTCACCCAAGCTATTTTAGAAGCAACGGATAAAGCCGCCAAGTCTGCTTTGGGGGGTACATTAACCGTTCTCATCGTCAAACAACTCAAAGGTGCCGGAGTACATAAACGGGGGGCAAAATCTCATAATTTATATCCTGGGGATACCTTAGAAAAAGATTACATTGTTAACGCCCTCAAAGAACGCGCTTTATCGCCGGAAGCTTGGCAACTTGTTCGGACTAACTTTGAGCGTTCAACTGGTGGTCCTGCGTCCCAGAATGTGGTCACAGAGAAGGTTTTACCCTTACCGGAGTTGAGAGAGTTACCTTTAACAGAATACGAGGTAAATGGGGATAAAAAAGTGGCTACCACCGCTATGGGTGAATTAGTGGTTCATGTGGGGCAGAAAGACCCCAACTTCGTTATTGCCAATGCTGACGGTAATGCAGCTTCAGGAATCAATAATATCAACATCGGTTTAAAAATTGTTCATCCCACCGTTGATGATGCTTATTTTCAAGGACCAGGGGGACAAGTTTATGAACCCTTAAGCGAAGATGCTTGCGCTGGTTTAGCTGCCAGTTTGGCTTTATTTGGGTCCAGAACTTTATGGTGTTCCTATGAGTCTTTCGCCATCAATGGTTTACCTATATGGCAAACCGTAACACAAGCAATGGCAGAGTTACGCCGTCCCACTCCTTCTACTATTACTTTATTCACTGCTGGTGCTTTGGAACAAGGACGTAATGGTTGGACCCACCAACGACCTGAAATTGAAAATTATTTTGCAGGAATGATGAGAAATGGTAACGTTTTTCCTCTATTTCCTTGCGATGCCAATAGTATTCAGGTTTGTTATGATTGGGCAGTTAAAACCAGCAATAAAGGTATTACTATTACTGCTAGTAAGTCACCTTTACCTATCAGGACTACCTTTGAACAAACCCGTCAAGGTTTACAAGATGGAGGCATTATTGTACACAATAGTGAAGGTAAGAAAAAAGTTGTTTTTGCTGTCATTGGCGACATGACTTTAATTCCAGTTTTTGATGCAGCTTTACACTTAGAAAGCGAGGGTATTGGAGTCAAAATTGTTTCTGTAATTAGCCCCCGTCGTTTATACCGTCCCCATGACGTTGCTTGGGAAACTTGCAGCGAAAAGGATAGTCATTTCTTGGATGATCAAGGGTTTGAAAAATTGTTCGGTGGTGATGCTTTAATTGGGGTAACCGGAGGTACATCTGGGATGTTAGAACCGATTATGTTACGCAGCAATAGTAACCGTGATACCTTTGCCTGGAAACGGGGAGAAACCACCTCTAGTGCAGGTCAAATTATGGAGTTTAATGGCTTAACAGCAGAAGCTTTAAGCAACCGTGCCAGCCAGTTATTAAGCTGATGTTTAGATCTTGCACCTTCGATAAAACTGGCTAGTTTGTAAGCGTTCAGCTATCAGCTATCAGCTGAAACATATCAATCCCTATCATTTACTGTGAGTAAGATTAAACGAATGCTGAACGCTGACTGCTGACTGCTGAGTGCTGAATGCTCAATGCTGAGTACTAAATGCTGAATGCTCAATGCTCAATGCTCAATGCTCAATGCTGAATGCTGAGTGCTGAGTGCTAAATGCTCAATGCTGAACGCTGACTGCTCAATGCTGAATGCTGACTAATTTAAGTTTTTCTATACACCGAACTCAGGGTGGGCAATGCCCACCTTTTTTGCAGATTAAAATTCACTGAGAAACGTTCACTGTTTCTAACCAATCTAATAAAATAGGGTTAAACCGGTCAGGGCATTCATCGTGAAGACAATGACCAGCATTATCTAATTCTTTCAAAGTTATCTGCTCGTTTAACTTAGAAAATACCGACGCTAAACTAACAGGAATCATTTTATCTTGACGACCCCAAACTAATAAAATGGGAATAGTCAATTTTGGTAAAATAGTCTTGACAGAAGGAGCGTAATGGGGTTTTCTTAGTCCTTCAAATAATAAACAAAACGTTCTAGCCGCTCCCTGATCTTGGGGTGGAATAGTAATCATATCTAATAACTCATCAGTAATGGCTGATTGATCGTAATAAGCAATACCAACCCAAGGACGAATAACCCCAGGACGACGAATAATATTAAATAAAATTTTTAATAACCAAGGAGGACTAAAAACCCCTTCAATAGTGTTAACAAGTGGTCGCAATAGTTTGGGAATCGCCTCTTGTCGGAGAGAAACATCCGGTAAACTCAACATCACTAAACCCCCTACCATTTCAGGGTATTTAAAAGCTGCTGTTAAACAAACCAAAGAACCAATAGAATTTCCCACCAAAATAACCGGTTTACCGATAAACAATCGCCAAAAATCATACACTTGTTCAGCCCAAAGATAAGCCGTGTAATCCGTTGCCGCTTTCTGAGATTGCCCAAACCCTAACAAGTCTAAAGCATAAACTCGATAATGTTCTCCCAGAGTAGGTATATTGTGTCGCCAATGTTCCACAGCAGCCCCAAAACCATGCAATAAAATTAACGGGGGTTTAGTCTGTTGATGCTGGGTGGTTTCTTCCCCGAAAAAAGTGTAACGAAGGGGCCAACCTCGCCAAATCCATTGTCTTTGCCGTCCGATGCGCCTCTCCCAAGGTTGTTGTTGATTCACTTAATAATCCCGTTATAAATCTTTACACCTTTTTATTTTACGATCGCTTACAGAAGGATTAAACTAAGTAATAAATAGGTCTAGCCTTATCCTTAAAGGTAAATTACCTAAACCTAACAATAAAGTAAATAAATACAATCAGAACTTGGTAAAAAATAATCACTATAAAACAGACTAATATTATAGTCTGGATTAATTACCAAGATTCATCAGTCATATCGAGAGACATTAACATACGCCTGTGATAGATAAAAGACGCACACAACGCGATCTCCCTAAAATCAACGAAAGAATCCGCTTCCCCGAAATTCGAGTCATCGATAGCGATGGTTCGCAACTGGGAATTATTACCCCCGAAGAAGCTCTAAATGTTGCCCAAGAACGAGAATTGGATCTGGTGTTGGTTAGTGAAACAGCTAAACCTCCTGTTTGCCGAATCATGGATTACGGTAAATACAAGTTTGAACAGGAGAAAAAGGCAAGAGAAGCTAAGAAAAAACAACACACAGCCGATGTTAAGGAAGTTAAAATGCGCTATAAGATATCAGAACATGATTATCAAGTGCGAGTCAATCAGGCTAAACGCTTTCTTAAATCAGGAGATAAAGTCAAAGCAACTATTACCTTCCGAGGAAGAGAAATACAACATTCTAATCTAGCGCAAGACTTACTCAGTCGCATGGCTACGGACTTAAAAGAATTAGCCGAAATTCAACAAGCTCCAAAACGGGAAGGACGTAACATGATGATGTTAATGAGTCCGAAAAAAGAATCTAAATAAATTAGTCAATAAATTATCCTTTAGTTAGCAGACGTACCATAGTACGTCTGCATTTATTTTAAGAAATGGAGGAGAAAAAAAATGAGGATACTGTCGTTTTTAAGTTTTTTATCAATAGCATTATTAATAGTAATGTTAGTCAATGTTATGACCACAGTGGCTAACAGTGACAGCTATTCTCTTTTAAGAGAAGAATTACAAGAAAACCGTCAATTATGGCGATCGCAAACCCTAAAAGATTATCAATATATCTATCAACAACAGTGTTTTTGTCCTCCTCCTAGTAATAATTCCCTCGAAGTTTTCGTTAAAAATGATACAATTATAAAAACAGTTAATCTAAACAACAATGAAAATATAAAGGATTTAACATTTGCCAAAACCGTAGAAGAACTCTTTAACATTATCGAAGATGCTATCAAACGCAATGCAGACGAAATTCTAATTACTTATGATTCTCTCCTTGGTTATCCGACTCGTGTAGCTATCGACTATGAAAAAATCCTAGCAGATGAGGAAATAACCTACACAGTGGAAAAATTGACAAAACTGAATTAATTGACTTTAAAGACATCTTATGAATAACCCCAGAGACGTACAAGTTTACCCCATTGCCACTGATACCACTGTTATAAGATCAAGGACATGGGACAGATTAAAATTTGAAATCGAATACGGTTTAAAACGCGGTACTACGGCCAATGCTTATCTCATTCGAGGGGAGAAAATTGCCTTAATTGATCCCCCAGGAGAATCCTTCACAGAAATCTTTTTAACATCCCTACAAGAACGAATCGACTTAACCACTATCGACTATCTAATTTTGGGACATGTTAACCCCAACCGAGGGGAAACAATCAAAGCTTTACTAAAAATTGCTCCCCAAATTACCATCGTTTGTTCTAATCCTGGAGCGTTACTTTTACCCAACATTTTATCATCGGAATTTACTCCCAAATTAAAAGTAGTTAAAAAAGAAGATATCTTAGATTTAGGTCAAGGGCATCAACTGGAGTTTATTCCCACCCCTAACCCCCGTTATCCAGCCCAACTGTGTACTTATGACCCCAAAACAGAAATTCTCTACACCGATAAATTATTTGGGTCCCATGTTTGTGGGGATCAAACTTTTGACGAAGGGTGGACAGTGTACGCCGAAGATCGACGTTACTATTTTGACTGTGTAATCGCCCCCTATGCCAAACAAATCAACACTGCCCTCGATAAATTAGCCCGCAAACCAGCTAAAATTTATGCAACAGGTCACGGTCCGTTGGTACGTTACGGGTTAAAAGAGTTGACCATCTCCTATAAACAATGGCTAGAGGCACAAAAAACCAAAAGCATCAGCGTTGCCCTCGTTTACGCCTCAGCCTACGGTAATACCGCTACCCTCGCCCAAGCCATCGCCAGTGGTATCACCAAAGCAGGTGTGAGGGTAGAATCCATTAACGCAGAAGTAGCCCAACCAAACGACATAAAAGAAGCAATCAATGACTGTTCCGGGTTCATTTTTGGTTCCCCCACTCTGGGAGGACACGCTCCCACCCAAATCCAAACCGCTTTAGGGATCACCTTAGCCAATGCAGATAAATCCAAACTAGCCGGGGTATTTGGGTCCTATGGCTGGAGTGGAGAAGCCATAGACCTCTTAGAAAGCAAATTTCGAGATGGGGGTTATCAATTTGGTTTTGACCCCATCAAGGTGAAATTTACCCCCACTCAGGCAACCTTAAAAACCTGTGAAGAAGCTGGGACGGACTTTGCCCAACGGTTGAAAAAAGCGGAAAAACGCCGTCAACGGAAAAATTCGGTGAATCAGTCCCAGACAGACCGTTTACAACAAGCTTTGGGCCGTATTGTGGGTTCATTATCCATTGTTACTTGTCAAGAAGAACAGTTAAGCGGAGGGATGTTAGCCTCTTGGATCTCCCAAGCAACCTTTAATCCTCCTGGGTTCACCGTAGCAGTAGCCAAAGAACGAGCTATCGAGTCTTTGTTACACCGAGGCAGTTCCTTTGTCTTGAACATTCTCAGAGAAGGGGATCATCTTGGTTTGATGAAGCATTTTCTCAAGTCCTTTTCCCCTGGAGAAGACCGTTTTGAGGGATTGAAAACCCAGGTAGCTGATAACGGTTCTCCCATATTAGAAGATGCGTTGGCCTATTTAGAATGTAAAGTCAGCGATCGCATGGAATGTGGGGATCATTGGGTGATTTATGCGATCGTCACTAAAGGAGAAGTTCTACAGGATGGAATAACCGCCATTCACCATCGTAAGTCAGGTAATCATTACTAACCGGAGTTCGGAGTTAGGTGTTCGGAGGGAGGCTCCGTTGCCCTTGGCAGCGGAGTTACAGCAATTTGCAAGTACACTTCACACCTGCCTCCTGCCTCCTGCCTCAAGCTTTAGCTTCTTGTACCACACTAAGTCGAAAACTGCTGTAGATGTTGTCGTATGAAACAAGTCATAATTGAAAATCCCATTATCAATTCAGCATTTAATGAGCCAAAACGTCATTTTCGCTTTGATGACGAAGGAATTACAGGGTTTGCAAACAAAGCCCACCGCTTTAAAGGGTGGGATTTAGTTTGCCCGTCTTTAGACGGAGTGAGAAGTGTGCTTAATAAAGTTTATTTTATTTATTAAGTATGTTATCATGGGGGCATGATAACGATGACGTACGACTATAAACTTAAACCTAAAAAGTCTCAAGTCCATAAGATTGAGATGTATCTTGAAACGTGCAAAAGTGTCAAGTCCTTATGACTATGTTGGTTCCACTCGATATGTTAATTTTGATACCATTCGTCCTGTTTATGTAACTAGCTCAAATAAATGTCCTGTGTCTCATGCGGTAGCTGATACTAATAGTTGGGAGCAAAAAATAGCTCAGGTATTAGAAGATATAGATCCTGTGATTTCTTATGTAAAAAATCAAGGTTTAGGCTTTTTAATTCCCTATTCTCTTGGTGGTAGACAACGTAATTATTTACCTGATTTTCTAGTTAAATTTGATGATGGTCATGGGCAAAGTGATTTACTTAATTTAATTGTAGAAGTATCAGGAGAAAAATTAAAAGAAAAAGCCGCTAAAGTTAATACTACTCGCAATCTATGGCTACCAGCAGTCAATCAACATGGTGGTTTTGGCAGATGGGATTTTATAGAAATTACAGATCCTTGGGATGCGGAAAATACAATTTTTGCTTATTTATCAGATTTAGAAAAGGGGGGTAAATAGTATCAATACCATTATCAAAAAAACACCTCATGTTTGTGGAGGTAATGCTCGTATCCGTAACACAAGAATACCTGTTTGGTCATTAGTTTCTTTTCATCAGCAAGGTGCGCCCGATGAATATTTATTAATAAATTATCCGGGGTTAAACCAAGAAGATTTAGAAGCCGCTTGGTCATACTATAAGGAACATCCAGAAGAAATTGACCAAATAATTGCTGATGAGGAGGATGATGATTAAGTTTTATTCTAATGAACATTTTCATTGCTTGAAATCTACAGATTTATTTGCTATAAATTAAACAAAAACAATGCCTAGAAAACCTAAGTCATCGAAATCTAATCCCAAGCAAATTGACAGTGTTAAACACAAAGATAAACGGACAAATATTCCTACTGATGAGTTAAAAGATTTTATGTCTGATGACGATCGCCAACCTAAAAAAATTTTATATCCCCGTGACTCTTCTCTTGACCCACAATTAGTTTGGAAAGGCAAAGATGAACAGGATAGGCAAGATTTAGAAGTTCCTGCGGTACCCATTTATATTCAGGAAAAAATCCATCCTCAAGCAATTATTGAGGATTTTCGTCGTCAGGTAAAGGAAAAAGAAAAGCAACAGGAAGATACTCAACAATTAAGTTTATTTGATACAGGTTTTCAACAGTTAGATTTTGACCAACAAATTGATTTTTATAACCATGATGTTAATTGGTCAAATCGGATGATTTTAGGGGATTCTCTGTTAGTGATGAATACATTCTTATTTGAGTTATTTAAGAGATAGGTTAATTGTAGCAATGATATAAAAAAAGGTTTTGTTTATAAAACTGTTCCTCATATCACATTGAAAGCCATAGCAAATAACGAAGAAATAGACGTTATCTATGACAAATGGCAGGAAAAACTAGAACCCATTAGAAGTAAATTAAACCAACTGCAGAAAAAAGAATGGGAAGAATGGGAAATTCCCCGTGAAGCTGAGGAGAAATGGTCAGATGAGATGAAAAAACTTATTAATAAATGGTGGGAATTAAGACAAAAGAGACAACAAGAAATAGATGAATCCATCGCTCGTAACTCTGATAATGAAACACTCGTATCTTCTCAAAAAGCCAGGGGTCACTCGCTGCGAAAACTTAGGCCAAACA
>NZ_JARVCN010000128.1:0-9363 GCF_038442745.1 Crocosphaera sp. Alani8 | reverse complement strand
CCCCATCCCGACACTGACCTTCGGTACAGTGCGGGGCTTCTCGCAGGGAAGCTAACCTAAATTTGAACTTCTTAGCGTTGGCGCATTATATCGCTTATGGTTAGCTCGATTTGGGGACTACCATCGAAAACACTGCCGACATCAAACCTCTGTAGGTGAATTTTCGCTAGATGGTAAGCCTCTTCTGGTAAGGGAACATAACCTGCTTCTGCCACTAATTCTGGGGCTTTATCTAGATAATATTCGACAAAAATCTCTAAAACGGGATTTTCTTGGGCCCTTTTGGCGTTAACGTAGAGAAACAGAGGACGGGATAAAAGATTGTATTGTTCGTTTTCTACTGTTTCCAAGGAAGGAAGGATTGGTCCGTTGCCACTATCAATGGCTACTGCTTTCAGTTTGTCTTGATGCTGTTGATAATAACCATAACCAAAATAACCGATGGCGTTGGGATCTTCGGCAACCCCTGTCACTAATACTTCGTCGTCCTGGCTACTAACGTAGTCCTGACGACTGGCTCCTGTTTCCCCTGCGATCGCTTTGGTAAAGTAGTCGTAGGTTCCTGAAAGTTTATCCGGTCCGTATAGGGTTAAAGGCTGACTGGGATAGGTGCTATCCACTTGATCCCATTTGGTAATTTTATTTTCTGCTGCTGGTTCCCAAATAGTTTGTAATTGCTCAACGGTTAAGGTTTCTGTCCAAGTGTTATTGGCATTCACTACAACGGTAATGGCATCGAAGGCAATGGGAAGTTCTATATAACTAACTTCATTATTGCTACAGGTGGCATTTTCTTGTTCTGAAATAGGACGAGAGGCCGCATTGATATCGGTTTCCCCTGTGCAGAATTTCTTGAATCCTCCTCCTGTTCCTGAAAATTCTCCTTCTATTTCGATCTCTTTAATAGATTGGTTGGTAGCTTCGTTTTTGTAGCTTTGGAGAATAATCTCTGTGATAGGAAAAACCGTACTCGATCCATCAATTTTTATTGGTTTAATGGATGACTCAGGAACGGAACCACATCCTGACAACGCAAAAGATGTAGACAAAGCAATGGCACCAATTCTATTCTTGAAAATTTTATGAATATTCGTTATCATGTGTAAGTATACCTTGTTTTAAATAATAACTGTAAGCCTTGAGTTAAATAAATTAACCTAGCCTTAGTTTTTTAAATTAACTTCTCCTTAGCCATTCCTTATTCCTACGTTCCAGAGAATAAGGGTTGTTTTAGCATTAGGATAAGCCAATCATAATCTTCCATTGCTACTGTCTCTATGAATTTAATATTTTTTTTATCTAGGCGTTTTAAAAAAGAAAAAAAAATCTTAAAATTCCCTGGTTGATTACTTTCTTAACCTAATGTTTACCGAAAAATGTTAAATTCTGCTTTAAGATTTGTCTAGTTAATTCAATTAGCAAAAAAACCCTATGTTCACAACTGTGAAATCAAGTAAACGTACCATAATAACATCCTTATCAATTCTAAGTTTAGCAATTGGTTTAGGAGCCTGCGGAGGGGGTTCTAGTGACACCTCTGACACTAGCACCACCCCTGATGGTGGCGGAGAAACCACTGCTGCCCTAGCCCCCCCCTTAGAAGGTGATGTAGCTCTCACCGGTGCTGGTGCTTCTTTCCCTGCACCCCTATATCAAAACTGGTTTGTACAACTCAACAGAGCAGTTCCCCAACTAAAAGTTAACTATCAGTCCGTTGGTAGCGGTGCTGGTGTGGAACAGTTCACCTCCGGAACCGTTGACTTTGGGGCAAGTGATGTAGCCATGACAGACGAAGAAATAGCGGCCATCGAAAAAGGCACCATTTTACTTCCTGTTACCGCAGGTAGCATTGTCGTAGCTTATAACTTACCTGGAGTGGAAGGACTTAAGCTGTCTAGAGAAGCTTACGTCGGTATGTTTAACGGAACCGTTCCCAACTGGAACGATCCCCTTATTGCCGATGCTAACCCCGATCTAGAATTGCCAGATCAACCTATCACTGTGGTTCACCGTTCTGATGGTAGTGGTACAACTGGGGTATTTACCAAGCACCTTAGTTCCATTAGTCCAGAATGGGAAGCCTCCATTGGCCAAGGTAAAAGTGTAGAATGGCCAACCGACAAAGGTAATTTTATTGGAGGTAAAGGAAACGAAGGAGTAACCGCCTCTATCCAACAAAATGAAGGTTCAGTTGGCTATATCGAGTATGGTTATGCTAAACAAAACAGTATTCCTGTGGCAGAATTAGAGAATTCTTCTGGGAATTTCATTGCGCCTACGGATGAGAGTGCTTCTGCTACCCTAGACGCGGTTACCTTACCTGAGAACCTACGGGCATTTATTACCGATCCCGAAGGAGATCAATCCTATCCTATCGTTACCTACACTTGGATTTTGGCTTATGAAACCTACGACGATCCCCAAAAAGCGATCGCTGTGGAAAGCATGATTCAATATGCTTTAACCGAGGGACAGGAACAGAGTAAGGAACTGGGTTATGTTCCTTTACCTCCCAGTGTGAGAGAGAAAGTAGCTGCTGCTGCTGATGTCATTAGTCCTGATTACGAAATTAAGTTGAACTAATCGACGACGTAAAGATTGAGGGAAAAAGGTCTTATAAAAGCTTTAGATTTTCCCTGACGCTCAAATTCTTTCGTTCTCTCCTTGCTTTTTTTATCCTCCCTGTTTTTTAACTGTTGTTTCTCTGGGCAATATAATTTGCCGATTCATCGTGACTGCATCATCTTCTAAACGACAAACCGGCGTAGGTTTTCGCTCGGTAAGGGAAAAAGCCGTAGATAATTGGTTCATTTGGCTAACTCTTGCCTTTGCCATGAGTATTGGTTTAATTCTGCTTTCCATTGCCCTAATTATTACCTGGCGCGCCTGGCCAGCGATTCAAGAATACGGTTTAAGCTTTCTATTTAATAGTTCCTGGAACCCGGTTAAAGGCCGAGAATCCTACGGCGCATTACCAGTTATTTACGGAACTTTGGTTAGTTCTTTAATTTCTTTGGTTATTGCTGTTCCTCTGGGTATTGGAACAGCTATCTTTTTAAGTGAAAATTTTATCCCCTTAAAGTTCCGCACTCCTTTAGTATTCTTAGTAGAGTTATTGGCAGCTATTCCCAGTGTTGTCTATGGGTTATGGGGAATTTTCATTTTAATTCCCTTAGTTCAGCCTTTCTCTATGTTTTTGCATAAGTTTTTCGGCTGGATACCTATATTTGGAACTCCTCCTGCTGGTGGACCGGGAATGTTTCCTGCTAGTATTGTGCTGGCAATCATGATTCTACCGATTATTACAGCTATTTCTCGGGACTCTTTGGCTTCTTTACCCCCTGAGTTACGGCAAGCTTCTTTGGGACTAGGGGCAACCCGTTGGGAAACTATTTTCCGTGTTTTAGTTCCAGCAGCTTTCTCCGGTATCGTTGGGGGAATTATGTTAGCTTTAGGACGGGCAATGGGTGAAACCATGGCCGTTACTATGATTATTGGGAATGTTAATAGAATTAGTGTTTCTATTTTAGAACCCGCTAACACCATCTCATCTTTAATCGCTAACCAGTTCGCAGAAGCTTCTGGAATGCAGGTGGCAGCCCTGATGTACGCAGGTTTAGTATTAATGCTTTTAACCTTAGTGGTGAATATTGCGGCAGATTATATCGTCAGCCAAGTTCGCGCTAAATATTAGTAATAAGATTTTGCAGTTCCCTGAGCAACTATTAATTATTTAATTATGGAAAGTCAAGCATTAAGTCTTAAAAAAAAGCCCATTTCTCCCCGTTCATTATTTGATAGTTTTTGGACAGGTGTGGCTTCGTTATGTATGATAATCACCCTAATCCCTCTGTTTGCGGTGCTAATTTTCGTGGGAGTTCGAGGGTTTCGTCAAATCAATTTTGACCTATTTACCCAGTTACCCCCTCCTCCGGGTCTTTCTGAAGGGGGTATTGCTAATGCAATTATTGGAACCTTGATGACGGTATCTATAGGAACCCTAATTGCAGTTCCTTTCGGTGTCTTAGCCGCGGTTTATCTTTCCGAGTTTAGCGGTGGTAACCAGGTTGCCAAGTGGGTAAGATTTGCCACTAACGTTTTAAGTGGAGTCCCCTCTATTATTGCTGGAGTGTTTGCCTACGGTTTATTGGTAGCTAGTGGGATCGTTGGTTTTTCCGCAATTGCTGGTGGTGTTGCTTTAGCCGTATTGATGTTACCCACTATCGTTAGAACGACGGATGAAGCCTTACAAATTGTTCCCCAAAATGTACGGTGGGCAGCTTTTGGTATCGGTGCTTATAATTACCAAACGGTGTTAAAAGTAGTTTTACCAGCGGCCATTCCTTCGATTTTGACAGGAGTAACCCTTGCCATTGCCCGTGCAGCTGGAGAAACAGCACCGCTTATTTTTACGGCTCTTTTCTCCAATTTCTGGGCCAGTCCACCACCAAAAGGATTCCTAGAACCCATTGCCACATTATCTGTATTGGTTTATAACTACGCTATTGTCCCTTTTAAACCCCAACAAGAATTAGCTTGGGCGGGATCTTTAATTTTGGTATTCTTGGTCTTAATTACCAGTGTTACTGCTCGTTTAGCTACTCGTCAGAAAACCTATTAATCTGAGTGCGGTGTTAGGAGTTTGGAATTCAGAAATTTTTAAGGAGGAAATTATAGTGGAAAATATGGAACCAGATAAGGTCCCAGTGGAAAATTTAGAGACTGTTTTTTCCCTGGATCATGTTGATATTTTTTACGGAAATTATCGTGCTGTTCGTGATGTTACTTTTACCATTCCTAAAAATAGGGTAACCGCTTTTATTGGTCCTTCTGGTTGCGGAAAAAGTACCATATTACGTTGTTTAAATCGACTCAACGACTTGATCGAAATCTTTAGTTTAAAAGGAAACATCCATTACCACGGACAGGATTTATATGCCACCGATATTGATCCCATTGAGGTGAGAAAACGCATTGGTATGGTGTTCCAAAAACCCAATCCTTTCCCCAAAACAATTTACGATAATATTGCCTACGGTGCCAGGGTTAATGGTTTCAAAGGGGATTTAGATGAGTTGGTAGAAAACTCTTTGAGAAGGGCAGTTTTGTGGGACGAAGTTAAGGATAAACTAGGAGAAAGTGGCTTCTCTTTGTCTGGGGGACAACAACAAAGATTGTGTATTGCTCGTACCATTGCTGCTGATCCTGAAGTTGTATTGATGGACGAACCTTGTTCAGCATTAGATCCTATTTCAACCCTAAAAATTGAGGAATTAATGCACGAATTAAAGGAAAATTATACCATTGTTATTGTTACTCATAATATGCAACAAGCAACACGGGTAGCAGATTACACAGCATTTTTTAACGCAGAGGCTACCGATAAAGGTAGTAAAGTTGGCTTTCTGGTTGAATACGATCAAACAGAAATAATTTTTGGCAACCCTAAAAACCAAGATACTAAAGATTACGTCAGTGGACGCTTTGGTTAATTTCAGAATATTTATTATCAATTATTGAGGTAAACAAAATGATGACTGGTATAGCCACAGAAACAGTATTGAAAACAGAAAGTTTAAATGTTTTTTACGGCTCAAACTTAGCGGTTAGAGACGTTACTCTCAATATTCCCCTCAACAAAGTTGTGGCGTTTATTGGTCCTTCTGGGTGTGGAAAAAGTACGGTTCTACGGTGTTTTAATCGTATGAATGACTTGATTCCCAGTGCTAGAATCGAAGGTAAAATTACTTTCCACAATAAGGATATTTACGCAAAAAAAGTTGATCCTGTGGACTTACGTTGTCGTGTGGGAATGGTGTTTCAACAACCCAATCCTTTTCCAAAATCCATTTACGAAAATATCGCTTTTGGTGCTAGGATAAACGGGTTTAAAGGGAAAAAAACAGACATGGATGAGTTAGTGGAAACCTCTCTAAGAAAAGCATCTGTATGGGATGAAACCAAAGATAAATTGCATCAAAGTGGGTTAGCTTTATCTGGGGGACAACAACAAAGATTATGTATTGCTCGTACCATTGCTGTTAAACCAGATGTTATTTTAATGGACGAACCATGTGCAGCTTTAGACCCCATTTCTACTCTAAAAATTGAGGAATTAATCCACGAATTGAAGACAGAATATACTATTGTTATCGTTACCCACAATATGCAACAAGCTTCACGGGTATCCGATTTGACAGCGTTTTATAACGCAGAAGCTACGGATAAAGGAGGGAAGGTGGGTTATTTAGTAGAATACGATAACACCGAGGTTGTATTCCAAAATCCTGCTCAAGAATCTACTAGAGATTATATTAGTGGACGGTTCGGCTAAATAAGCAAATTTATACAGAACTTGCCAAAATCAGTAGTCTCAAATACTTAATATCTCCCAGTAAGAGGCTCAACTGAGAACTCCGAACTCAAGTTGTCTACCTTGACTTATTTGAATACATGAGGTAAGGTTTCGTCTGTATACCGTCTTACTCTTATTACTACATTTTAGTACATTCCTAAATTACTAGCTCTATTTCTGAGTAATACCAAATCCGCTTTATATACCCTCTTTAAAAATTGACAGTCTAAAAGCTAAAAAAGCTTCTGCCCCCTGCCTTCTGCCTCTTTCAGAAGATAAGATGGGTTTGAGAACAGGATTAGGTATAAACAAGTGAGGTAGTGAAGGAAACATTAGATATTATGCGCTTAACTCGTTCTTGGCTCCCAACTTTGGCTATTTTTGCCACCACATCTTTAACTACAATTAATCCAAGCTTCGCTAACGAATTACAACCCCTTTTTGATAATCCTGAACCAGTTTTTGATAATCCTGAACCGGTTTTTAATAATCCTGAACCGGAACCCGTTTCCATTCCCAACCAACCCATTGAAATCTATGTCCCCCCACCAGAGAATAACACTGCTGGAAGTTGTGCAGCTCTGATTCAACCAGCTATCGACAATATTATTACTCCTCATCAGAAACATTGGGGAATTTTAGTTGAAAAACTGGACGATGGGACTGTTTTATACACCCATAATGCGGACAGACATTTTATTCCTGCTTCCAACAATAAACTTTTTACCACCGCAGCTGCCTTACAATTAAAAAGCGCTCAATCAAAAATTCGCTCAAAATCCCTACAATCTTGGGTCAACGTTACCAATATCAGAAGCAATAATTACTATGCTGATATCCTTCTACGTCATATCGGGGGACAACAAGCGGCTAAAAATGCTTTAGGAAAATTAGGGGTTGACCCCAGTGATTATCGTCAAGTGGATGGTTCGGGTTTATCCCGTCGTAATGTGGCCACTCCTCGCTCTTTAATCACTACTTTACGAGCGATGTACTATACCCCCCAACGGGATGTGTTTTATGCTTCCTTACCGGTTGCCGGGTCAACAGGAACCCTTCGGAACCGTATGAAAGGAACACCAGCACAAGGAACTGTTCGTGCTAAGACAGGAACATTACGAGGGGTTAGAGCTTTGTCCGGTTACATGAAACATCCCCACTTCGGAATGGTGGTCTTTAGCATCCTAGCTAACAATCCTAATGTTTCTGGGTCTTCTTTGATTCGTTCTATTGATAAAATTGTCTTACAAGTGAGTACCACTCGCCCTTGTCAGTAACAAATCTTAAGAAAATCTGTTGCTAATTGTTGTCAATAAGCAACAATTGTTGCAAATTGCCTTAAAAAAGGGGTATCATAATTAATTAATAGTATTACCATAGAGCAATTTGCTATGTCTTCTTACACTGCCAATTCCCTAAAAGCCGAGTTAAATGCCAGAGGTTGGCGTTTGACCCCCCAAAGGGAGAAAATACTGCACGTCTTCCAAAACCTCCCCAGGGGTAATCATTTGAGTGCTGAGGAATTGTTTGAACTACTGGAGGAGAGGGGAGAAACTATTAGTTTATCTACTATTTACCGCAGTGTTAAGTTGATGTCTCGTATGGGAATTTTACGAGAGTTAGAGTTAGCAGAAGGACATAAACACTATGAATTAAATCATCCTCACCCTAACCACCATCATCACATGGTTTGTATCCAATGTAATCGTACTATCGAATTTAAAAATGACTCTATTCTTAAGCATAGCTTGAAACAGTGCGAAAAGGAAGGATTTCAATTAATCGATTGTCAGTTAACAGTTATGACCATTTGTCCTGAAGCTATTCGCATGGGTTGGCCTTCTTCTCTCCCTAGTAACTGGGTGTGTACTCGTTCTATTTCTGATGAACATTCCCATCATTCCCACGAGGATAAAAGCAAACTAGAATCTAAATAAACTCGCTATTAAAAATATTTTTAATTTTTTTAATCAAAAACTGGTTAATGGAATCTAACAAAAAACATTTAATGGAATCTAACAAAAAACATTTAAAAGAAAAATAAGGCATTACTAAGCTTTAGCACAAGATGTCTGAGAATTCTGGCAAACTTACAAAACAACTAATAAGTAAACACTCCTTCAACATTTCATTAACCTGACGTTCCCAGTTGGAAAGCTAACGCCTTCTTTTTCATCATTTGGAATATATTATAAAATCCATTGGCGCGGGAAGGTGTTAGGCTGACATTGAGTCCCATTTCTTCGATAAAGTCGGGAGTTACTTCCATAATTTCACTAGGAGTTAACCCATTTAATCCTTCAACCAATAAAGCAACTAGTCCCTTGACTAATTGAGCATCTGAATCCCCTTTGTACCAAATTTTACCATCTTCTAAGTCTGCTGTAATATACACCTGAGAAACACATCCCTTAACCTTATTGTCTTCTATTTTGGTGCCTTCTGGCATGGCTTCTAATTTTTTACCGTACCAGAGTAGTTGTTCGTAACGCTTCTTGGGATCAGAACGCTTTTTGAATTTCTCGACAATACGGGCTAAATTTGGAGGTAAAGTGTTTCCTGGTGATGACATGGATTGATTTTAAAAACTCAGTACTAGGTTGTGTTTTTTCCATAGATTATTGTAGCAAGTTTTTTCTTTCCCCATCAAGACAGAATGCCCAGATTGATGATGATAGCGACCTGTAAGAAACCAGCAAAGGAACTTGTTCAACATAATGTCGAAAAGGATTCCCCATTGTCTTACGTTGGGGAGGAATTTTCGACCAACAAATAAATCGACCGTAGGGAGTCCTTATTATAGAAACTTGCGCTATAACAGTATCACCTTTTGACAGATACTATGCCTGAGACCCAACCTATAACAGTAGCCTGCAAACTTGAAGTTAGCAATACACTCGCCAAGGAAATTGACGACACATTGCTGGTGTTTGCAACTGCGTGTGATTGGGTAAACTCATATCTTGCACCTGACGAGGCAAAGTTCCAAGCCATGTTCATAAAACCAG
>NZ_JARVCN010000127.1:0-9379 GCF_038442745.1 Crocosphaera sp. Alani8 | reverse complement strand
TGCCAATTCCTTATTTTTTAGGTTTTGTTTTTTCTTCATGAATAATACAGGTTAATGGAGCAGAAACACCACCTCAAGGAGAATTTCCTGGAGTTTGGGGGGTTGGAATTAACTTCAAAGGAGCCAACCTCGAAGGAGCCATCTATTTAACGATAGAACAAGTTAAAGAAGCAAAAAATTGGGAAAATGCTGACTTCGATCAGGGGATGAAAAAGAAGTTAGGATTAGACGAACTTTATCCTTAAAGACTGATATCTTATACCAGTATTAGAAAAGCTTAAATTAGTCAGCAGTCAGCGTTCAGCATTCGTTTAATATTACTCACAGTATATGATAGGGATTAATATGTTTCAGCTAATGGCTGATAGCTGAACCCTTACAAACTAGCCAGTTTTATCGAAGGTGCAAGATGTGCGCATAACACCTGCCTCCTGATAGCGGTTTTCAGTTGAGTGTATCAAAATCTCGGTTTAGTGAGGGTGGGGAGTGTACTTCGACTTCGCTCAGTAACAGGGAAGTGTGGGAAGTGTGGGAAGTGTGGGGACTATTTTTCTCTGAATTTGTAATCTATTCATAAGAAAATTGCTATGATTGCTGAAAGCCGAAAGCTGAAAGCCGAAAGCTGCCTCCTAAAAATTAAATGTTTAAATTTTTTATGTTGTCAAACGGATAACATAACTAAAATGTAATATATAGACAGAAATGAAGTAAGGCGGTTTGCCCTGTGGTTTCTTCAATAGCAAAAATAACTCCATCCTTAGCAGAAACACCCCAACGCTGTACAGGGGCTTATGCCCTTATAGATAGCCTAGTACGTCACGGTGTTAAACATATTTTTGGTTATCCAGGGGGAGCTATTCTCCCCATCTACGACGAATTATACCGCGCTGAAGCACGAGGAGAGATTCAACATTTTTTAGTACGTCACGAACAAGGTGCATCCCACGCCGCCGATGGTTACGCGCGGGCTACCGGTCAAGTGGGGGTCTGTTTCGGCACCTCTGGACCCGGGGCAACCAATCTGGTGACGGGTATCGCTACAGCACACCTCGATTCTATCCCTATGGTAGTGGTAACCGGACAAGTGGGACGGGCTGCGATCGGTAGCGATGCTTTCCAAGAAACGGATATTTTTGGCATCACTTTACCTATCGTCAAACATTCCTACGTGGTACGGTACGCCCAAGATATGGCTAGGATTGTGGCGGAAGCTTTCCATATCGCCAGTACCGGAAGGCCTGGCCCCGTTTTGATCGATATCCCCAAAGATGTTGGACTAGAAGAATGCGACTACATCCCCATCGAACCTGGCCAAGTTAAATTACCAGGGTATCGCCCCACGGTTAAAGGCAACCCCCGTCAGATAAATGCGGCTTTGTCCTTGATGGAAAATTCGGAACGTCCTTTACTCTATGTTGGCGGTGGGGCGATCGCAGCTAATGCTCATAAACAAGTTCAAGAATTAGCGGAACGTTTCCAAATTCCTGTTACCACTACTTTAATGGGTCTTGGTTCTTTTGACGAACATCATCCCTTATCCGTTGGAATGTTGGGAATGCACGGCACTGCTTACGCCAATTTTTCTGTGAGTGAGTGCGATCTCTTAATTGCGGTGGGATCGAGGTTTGACGATCGCGTGACGGGAAAACTAGATGAGTTTGCCTCTCGAGCGCGGGTGATACATATCGACATCGATCCGGCAGAAGTGGGTAAAAATAGAATGCCAGACGTTCCTATTGTTGGGGATGTGACCCAGGTATTAGAACAATTGTTGCAACGAGCAAAGGAAATCGATGCCCCTCGCAATGCAGGTAAAACCCAAACTTGGTTAAACCGGATCAACCGTTGGCGCGAACAATATCCCCTAGTTGCTCCCCATTATGACCATAGTATCTCCCCCCAAGAGGTGATCGTGGAAGTTGCTCGTCAAGCACCCCAAGCGTATTACACTACGGATGTGGGACAACATCAAATGTGGGCGGCTCAATTTTTGAAGAATGGGCCTCGTCGTTGGATTTCTAGCGCAGGTTTGGGAACAATGGGTTACGGAATGCCGGCTGCTATGGGTGCAAAGGTAGCTTTACCAGATGAAGAGGTAATCTGTATCAGCGGTGATGCTAGTTTCCAAATGAATCTTCAGGAGTTGGCCACGTTAGCACAGTACAACATTGCTGCCAAAACGGTTATTATTAACAACGGTTGGCAGGGAATGGTCAGACAATGGCAACAAGCATTTTTTGGTGAGCGTTATTCCTCCTCTAATATGCAGCCAGGAATGCCCGATTTTGAATTGTTAGCCAAAGCCTTCGGTGTCAAGGGAATCACTGTTACAGAGCATTCTCAACTGGCTGATGCGATCGCCGAAATGTTAGCCCACGATGGTCCCGTATTGATGGATGTTCATGTGAAACGGGATGAAAATTGTTATCCTATGGTTGCCCCTGGTAAGAGTAACGCCCAAATGTTAGGACTTCCTCAATTAAAGTCCAAAGGTTCCATGAAAGAGTTTATCTGTTGTAGTTCTTGTGGCATGGATAACCCCGTAACTAACAAGTTTTGTCCCGAATGTGGAGCTAAAATTTAACTTGTGATGATAAAGAAGTACGGGAAAATATAGGGTTTTTATGGCTTCTAAATTCTCAATTTTCCTCCTTCTTCTTTTATAGCTTTTATCCGACTCATGAGGTAAACCTAACTCCTGCCTCCTGCCCCCTGCCTCCTGCCTCAAAGTGATAACCTCTGTACCTCACAAGTATGAGAAATGCTATATTTTCTTATTCTTTCATGACTTGAGCGATCGCTTTAGCCCATACTTTGTAACCTTCGGCGGTTAAATGAACACCATCATTAGTATAAATAGATTTTAGTTGGTTAAATTCATCAAGAAAGTTAGCATAAATGTCCATATATTCATAATTAAATTCCTTGGCTAATGCTTCTAATTTTTGATTAAATTCTCTAATATCTTGATTGTCTATTTTTATGGGATAATCTCGTTTATTAATGGGTAAAAGACTTTGAATATAAATTTGAGTTTCGGGAGTTTTATTTTCTAATGTGGTGAGAATCTCTTTATAGGTAAAAATAATCTCATCAATAGTTCTATTTTCATTCCATAAATCGTTAACACCAATCATAATAAATATTGTTTGCGGTTGAGCATCTATAATTTCATCAATACGGTTGAAAACCCCTATAGTTGTGTCCCTAATAATTCCCCTATTTTTAATGTTAGTCTTGTTTAAAAGCTCTGTCCAATTCCCTAGATCCGTTAAACTATCTCCAACTAAAAAAATATCCTGTTTAGAACCAGGGTTTTGAGCAAATTGTTTGATTTTATCTTGATAGTATGCAGTTTGATAATTTGTATCTTTAGGTGAGAACATAGGGGTTATTTTAGAGATTTGCTCAACAATCAAGGAAACACTGGCCATTTTAAAACTAAAAATTAACCCAAGTCCCACACAAACTATAATTAAAACCCAAAATGTAGTTAATCCAGTTTGTTTTTTTGCCATATTATTATTTTACAATCAAAATACACAGCAATAATTATTATCAAGTTTATTTAATAGTTAAGCTATAATCTTCATCATCGCTCAAAAAAGCCCAATCAATTTCTTTTTCAGATTTTAAAGCCTTTCTTATTTCTGTTAGATTAGCTTCAATTTTAACTCTTTTAAATTCGTCGGGTAGTTCTTCAGGTTTTACTTTTAAACAGATACTAGGTTGTTTCTTTCTCATGGATAATTTACAAGTAACTCCCTCAATTTTTGTTTTATTGACTCGTTGCATTTCTCTAATTAAATATTCTCGTAACTTATCCCCCTGCTTTTCACTCATACTGGCTAAAATTCTTAAACGTTTTGCCTCAGCTTTCCGTGCTTCTGTTATCGCTTCTAAATATTTAATATAATGGGCCACTTTTTCTGCCTTTTCATCAAAATTTGTATCAGCAGTTAGCCACTCAGAAAATAATTGATTAATTTTAACTTCTTTTTCTTCTTCGCTTAATTTTTCTGATTCCTGCAGTTGATTAATTAAGTTTTCTAGTTCAATAATTTCCTCAGAAATATTCCAAAGGGTATGATTTGATTGTTTCATTTATTAGTACCTTTATATGATATTTTTGTATATTAGTTTAAATGATTTTAACTATCTTTGCCTCCCTGTTTACCAAATAAAAAACCAATCACTCCAGTTGCTAAAGATGTTAAGGTAGTTCTCGCCCAACTTTTTTCATCATTATCAGCTTTAGGATTAGTTAAAATTGAATAACTAGCAATACCAATAAATAAAATCAAAACTCCTCCTACAATATATATAACTGATGTTTAAGTTAACCCCTTCCAACGCTTTACTTGTGCATCTGTTTCTTTTATTTTGCTGTCAACTGCTGCATCTTCATTGTCTCTTTCTATAATGCTAGTTGCTAATTTTTCGGCTAAAGTATTTTCTGAGTTCAAAACTTTATCTAAATTTTCAGGGTTAGACAAATCAACAAATTTAGGTTTTTGAGGTTCATTCTGCACTGGTTGAAAATCCTGTAATTTCAGTCACAATTTTTCCATCTTTAATAATAGCAAGATTAGCACCTTGTTCTTCTGAACTAATAGCTACATTGATTAATGCTAGTGCTTTACGTAAGACCTCTTTTTTAGTTTGATTAGTTGTAGCGGCTAAATGTTCCAGTAGTTTATTTTCCTGATCAGATAGTGCCGGCAAACTATCATTTATAACCTTATCAAGTTCTTTAAGTCTTTCGCGTTCTTGATTTACTATTTTTTGTAATTGTTCAGATGTATATTCCATATTGCCTCAAAATAAAGTATTTCATTATCTAATTTTATTTTATCGCAATTTTATCCTCAATGTAAGAAATAAAATAGCTATTCACAAACCAATCAGATAAGAATATGTATGAAAATGTTTATTAAATGTTTTATTTTAAACTTTATAAATGAAGTTAAAAGGATTATCGAAAAATGAGATAATCCCTATATTGCTTATCCTTTGAGGGTTTCAAAAATAGTGAATTTAAACCTTTTGTGAATAAACTTGAGAAAATAATCCCACTAAAAAATACTCAAACGTAATTTACGATACAAAATCAACTATAAAAAAATAAATCTATTTAGTGATGTCAAAATACAGATTTTCTTAACATTTACCCTTGATTTGTTAAAAATTTTCTTTTAACTTATAAGCTGTATTTCACAAAATTGTTAACACGATTGACTATGACTCAAACTTTTTTAGAACCGAGAGACAATCCTCTCCCATCACCCACAGAAGGAAACAGTATAGAAGACAACACTATTGCATTTCATACCAATCAGATAGCAGACTATCTGGAAAACATAGTTAGCAACTTTCAGGAACAAAAAGAGTTTTCTTTGGACTGTTTAAAAATTGAAGAGAATTTACAATTTTTGATTAAAACATCGGATCAATCAATGACCAAAAAAGAGCATCTGCACTATGATGCAATAATTAATGCCGCATTTGGGGCAAAAATGATTCTGTCTGAAATATTTTTTGGAAGTTCATCAGGAAATAACACAAAAATAAATAGTAAACTTTTGATGATTCAAAATAATGGTCAGAAACTGAAGCTGTTAGCCGGTTTGGTAGGAAATTAATCGCTTCCGTAACTAGGTTTAAATGTTACTCTAATCGTCCTTAAGTCGAACCTAGCGGAAATATAAAGTATTTTGAGTTAGTCTCTCAACCCTAATTAGTTTGAGAGACTTTCTTATTGAACCGAGTTACTAGTCAATGATTATTAATAATATGTTAAATTAATATAGAGATTTTATCCGTTTAATTATTAATTTTAACAATCCATCCATCATGACCCTATTAGAAACTATCAAAAACGACTATCAAACCTTTCCCGATAATCAAACCTATTCAGTCTATGCAGATAATGTATATTTTAAAGACCCAATGAATGAGTTTACAGGAGTTAAACGCTATCAAGAAATGATCCAATTTATGTCAACTTGGTTTAAAAATATTGACTTAGAATTACACAACATCCATCAAAATGACAACATGATTCACACCGAATGGACTCTACACTGGACTACACCTTTACCCTGGAAACCCCCCATTTCTATCCCAGGACGTAGCGAACTGACTTTTAATGACCAAAACTTGGTTATTTCCCATGTTGACTACTGGAACTGTTCTCGTTGGGATGTTCTTAAACAACATTTTGTCCTAAATCCTTCATAATAAAGATAAGTAATGTAAATTTTTCTGAAAAAATCATGCGTGTAATCCTCATGACTGGTAAAGGGGGAGTTGGTAAAACTTCCGTCGCTGCGGCCACTGGCCTCAGATGTGCTGAGTTAGGGTACAAAACTCTTGTCTTAAGTACCGATCCGGCCCATTCCTTAGCAGATAGTTTTGACTTAGAACTGGGACACGAACCCCGTTCTATAAGTCCTAACCTCTGGGGGGCCGAACTAGATGCGTTAATGGAACTAGAAGGAAACTGGGGTGCCGTTAAACGCTATATTACCCAGGTATTGCAAGCAAGGGGACTTGACGGGGTACAAGCGGAAGAACTAGCTATTTTGCCAGGGATGGATGAGATTTTTGGCTTAGTTCGCATGAAACGCCACCACGACGAAGGGGAATACGATGTTTTGATTATCGACTCGGCCCCCACAGGAACTGCACTAAGACTGTTGAGCATTCCTGAAGTGGGAGGCTGGTATATGAGAAGATTTTATAAACCGTTACAAGGGATGTCTGTGGCCTTGCGTCCCTTGGTGGAACCATTATTCAGACCGATCGCAGGATTTTCTTTACCTGATAAGGAGGTAATGGACGCACCTTACGAATTTTACGAGCAAATTGAAGAATTAGAGAAAGTTTTGACCAATAATAAACAAACCTCTGTTCGTTTGGTAACAAACCCCGAAAAAATGGTCATCAAAGAATCTTTGCGGGCCCATGCGTATCTCAGTCTATATAATGTTTCCACAGACTTAGTGATTGCTAACCGTATTATTCCTCAAACAGTTAACGATCCATTTTTTGAAAAATGGAAAAATAATCAACAAGTTTATAAACAAGAAATTCACGAAAATTTCCATCCTTTACCTGTTAAAGAAGTCCCGTTATTTTCTGAGGAAATGTGTGGGATGCAAGCATTAGAGAGATTAAAAGAAACTCTTTATAAAGACGAAGATCCCTCCCAAGTTTATCATGAAGAAGATACAATTAGAGTTGTACAAAATGGGCCAGACTATAGCTTAGAATTGTATCTACCAGGAATTCCTAAAGAGAAAGTTCAACTCAATAAAACAGGGGATGAATTGAATATTAGAATCGGTAATCATCGCCGTAATCTGGTTTTACCTCAAGCTTTAGCTGCCTTGAAACCTTCTGGTGCAAAAATGGAAGAAGATTTCTTGAAAATTCGCTTTAGTAGTGGAGTTGCGACCAAAGCATAGATACTCAGAGAAATCAGTAGAGGCTTAATTTTAATAAGTCTCTACTGAGGCAGAAAATATATACAAATTTATAAAAATATGGGTTTGAGATTATAATTTTTTCAACGATAAAATTAAAGGATTAAACTTCTGTTTATAGTCATTTCTGTACAAATCTTATTATTTGGTTTTATCAAAAGACTCAACTCTTAAGCTATTCTGCATTTAAAACACTGATTAGGAATTTTAGTACAAACCCTCAAAGCTTCTCTCCTCGCGCATTATCTTGGTCCCTGCTCTCTTGCAACCCCACATAGCAATTTAAATGGTTAATAGCTTAACACCCAACTCAGGTTTGCATAGTGTTAAAAATTAATATGTAGACTTGACATGGCAAGGTAAGTCATGTTAAACAAAACAGCAAGTGGGAATGGGTTAAGGAGTTTTTGAGCATGAGTCAGGTATCGCCATCAGGTGGCACAGGTTTACTAACTAAACCTCGGCAACGAGAGAAGAAGTTGTCTCTTCGTCGTCAATTCCTAGGTCCCTTATTTTCACTGCATAGACGTTTGGGAACCATAGTGATTGCTTTGCCTATCATTTGGTATGCCGTATCTGGTACTTTAGTAGCGATCGCACGGGACTTTGAGCTAGATACAGCTTACCGTATATTCCAACAGTGACACAGTTTCCAAACTGTCAATGAACTGACCTATCAATTAATCAATAGTTTGATTGCTTTATCGGTGTTTATCCTGTTTTTGAGTGGAATTATCATTTGGTGGTGGACTCAAACCAAAAAAGCCAAAAACCCGAGAAAAAATCTGTTAATGCGACACTATCATTCCACCTTATCTCCTATCCTTGGCACGATGGCTGCTGTTTTTGCCCTAAGTGGTTGGACAAACGTTTGGTTATCTCACTATTCCAATGAGTCCTTGTATCAACTGAGTCGTGCTATCCATAATGGTAGTTGGTTAAACTATGTTTGGCTTCATTGTTCCTATAATGTCTTTGGTGGACTCGGTTTAGCCCTTGTGGTCATCACTGGGATACTTTCTTCGAGACGACAAAAAAAGTCGTAAATGAAAAAAAATTTTTAAATTAGTTATTTACAAGACAATCTTGTGCTACCATAAATAGTTGTCGGTGAAAACAGCTAACTTAGCTAAACACCAGACGGGGGCGTGGCGGAATGGTAGACGCTACGGACTTAAGTAAAATTGAGCCTTGCTAGAGAAATCTTGCAAGTGTAAGCTCTCAAACTCAGGGAAACCTAACTCTATATTAATAGATAAGGCAATCCTGAGCCAAGCTAAACCCAATGTGGTTTAGAAGGTGCAGAGACTCGACGGGAGCTACCCTAACAGGTTTAGGCTGAGGGTAAAGGGAGAGTCCAATTCTCAAAGCTCAGATGATGCAGCAGCGAAAGTTGCAAGAGAATGAAAATCCGTTGACCGCAAGGTCGTGAGAGTTCAAGTCTCTCCGCCCCCATTATATACCGAACTTTAGGTTATTAGCTGTCTGTGTTCAGCTTTACTTACAGCAGTTTTCGACCTACTGTGGTATGAGAAGCTAAGGCTTGAGGCAGGAGGCAGAAGGCAGGTGGCAGGTGTTAAATGTGAAATATACCTTAATAACTACGCCTTATGGCATCAAAGGTTAGAACACTGACGGTAAACTTAACTCGACTTCTAATAACCGTAAAAACAGTGATCAACGCCTTATGGCATCAAAGATTAGAACACACTTATAGTAACTGTAATTGACTTCTTCTTTTTTAATTAGCGAAGAGTGATCAACGCCTTACTGCATCAAAGGTTAGAACACTATCTAGCACTGCAAGAAAGGGTGGAGGAAATGATTATGTGATCAACTTGACGGGGTGACAAGAATTGGAAAAAACGTATCAAACCAAGGTTTCAGAATCT